>NZ_CAWUDN010000090.1:0-32798 GCF_963920915.1 Nostoc sp. PCC 9305 | reverse complement strand
TCTCCGTATTTATTTATCTTTACATAGTTTGGTTTTTCCACGCCGTTCTACTTATCTTGGCTCTGAGGAACTGAGCAAGATTTTTAAAGTAAATATGGAGTTTCTGGATAAAATTCCAACTTCTTCGATTACTGAAATTGATAATTCCCCTGAATCAAGAAGAGAAATTCTCGAAGATTTAGGTTATGAGCTTTTCGATTTTGATATTTGGGATACATGGTTGATTCTCGAAGAATCATCTGCCGAAGTTATAATTAGAGAATTTATAATTCCTAATTTTGTACCTGGGCTTAAAGAAAGACTAAAAACTTGCTCTTCAGATGGTGTCGAAAAAGTACCAGACAGGTTTTTTGCTTTACACAGCCTGTGTCTTTTCTTTCATTTACAAAAAGCCTTTAACCAGAAAATTTGGGTCTTAGTTGATGCAGGTGAAGAGGAGACAAGAATCATCGACGATTTAAAGAATAAATATAAATCATGGAATGAAGATAGCTTTTGCCAGTTCAAACAACATGATTTTGAAAAGTATTATCCTGAAAAGTTTCAGGCAGAAGTAGATAAAATACTAAAAATACCAAACAAAAAAGATAAGAGGAAGGCAAAAAAAACTTTACTTGACCATGTAAAGAACTGGTATACAGAAAATCCAGATATTGCTAAGGAAGCTTTTACTAAATCTGCTGATGAGGTAATTGAGATTCTCAAGAACATCGAGAAAGTTGTTGCAAAGTATTAAAAGCTAACATATCACTGTAGCCGAACAGCGAGAGGTAATTGGCTGATGTTAATTTGCTCTTGTGTCGACTCAGTTCAACCGTTGGCTTAAATGGACGACAGCAGGGCATTGTTTGACTACTGGCATGACCGGCTGAAAAACTATAAGTTAATAGCAGCTCTTAGACACGTCAAAACCCAGGATCGTTGTCTAACTGTGCTATCCTTTGCAGCCAAGTGTTAGCTGCAACAGACTGAATCGATATCTGGGTTGGGATGCAAAGAAGTATGCCTATGGGCGCATTTGCTTTCTTGGTAGCTTATAGAGAATAATCACAAATAAAGCAGCTTTGGCATCTTCGTGCGAGAGAATAAATATAAAATATGGCGATCGCAATCGATTTTGGTACTAGCAACACAGTCATTGCTCGTTGGAACCCCGTAACCCAGCAGCCAGAAACCCTGACTCTACCAGGCTTATCAATTAAACAAAGTCTCAATCCGCCACTGATTCCCAGCTTGGTTTATGTTGAAGACGCAGCCCAAAATAAAGTCTTAGTCGGGCAACAAGTACGCGATCGCGGTTTTGACCTCAAAGGCGAAACGCGATTTTTCCGCAGCTTCAAACGCGGTATTGGTGCAGATATCCAAGGTTTTTTACCCGAATTAGATGGGCAAATTGTCACCTTTGAACAAGTTGGGCAATGGTTCCTCACTCAAGTAATTGAACAGCTAGCACCTCTGGAAGGTGGGTTAGATTCTCTGGTGTTAACCGTACCCGTAGACAGTTTTGAAGCCTATCGTCATTGGTTGGGAGCAGTATGTCAAAGCCTCCCTGTCGAACAAGTACGAATGCTGGATGAACCCACAGCCGCCGCCTTGGGTTATGGCTTGGCAGATCGAGAAAATCTTTTGGTGATTGACTTCGGCGGTGGAACTTTGGATTTGTCCCTTGTTCGGTTGGATCAAAGCGTGCAAGCAAGTACAAAGCCCTTGGGGTTTCTCCTCAAATGGGGTAATAAGTCTTTGGCTGAAGATTCAAAACAAAAAGTTAAAACTGCCCGTGTCTTGGCGAAAGCTGGGCAAAATCTGGGTGGTACTGATATTGATAATTGGTTGGTAGATTACTTCGCTAAAACTCAAGAGTTGGCGGTAAGTCCGTTGACAACAAGATTGGCAGAACGGGTAAAAATTCAGCTATCAACCCAAAATCAAGCTAGTGAAGTTTATTTTGATGATGAAACATTTGAAAGCTATGAACTGGAACTAAACCGCGATACTTTTGATAATATCCTCAAAGAACACGCATTTTTTGAGTTATTGGATGAGTCGATGACAACACTGTTGCAGCAAGCAAAACGCCAAGGAATAGAACTTCCAGATATTAATGCAGTTTTGTTAGTTGGTGGGACAGTGCAATTGCCAGCAGTGCAGACATGGATCAAACAGTATTTTGAGCCAGAAAAAATCCGTTGCGAACGTCCCTTTGAAGCGATCGCTCAAGGTGCATTACAGTTAGCACAAGGGATACAAATCAAAGACTTTCTGTACCATAGTTATGGTATCCGCTACTGGGATCGCCGCAATCAGCGTCACAAATGGCATTCTTTAATTAAAGCTGGACAGGCATATCCAATGAGTCAAGCAGTGGAATTAGTCTTAGGCGCTTCTGTAGAAAATCAGCCCAGTATTGAACTAATTATGGGAGAATTAGGAGCAGATACAGGTAGTACTGAAGTTTATTTTGATGGCGATCGCTTAATTACTCGCCGTATGGACAATAGTGAAACCAGCGTCAAACCCCTCAACGATCGAGAAGGTGCGAAGACAATTGCCCAACTCACACCAGCCGGATATCCTGGAAGCGATCGTATTAAAATTCTCTTTCAAGTTGATGAACAACGCTTTTTGCGAATCACCGTTGAAGACTTGTTAACTAATGACACACTTTTGGAGAATCAACTTGTGGCACAGTTGAGTTAAATATAATGCACATCATTAGTCGGAAAAAGCTGCGCGAATTTTGCCAAAATTATGCTGATTCCTGTGATGCACTTAAAAACTGGTACAAGGCTGCCAATAAAGCTACATGGAATAATCTTGCCCAAGTGCAAGCAGTTTATCCTCGTTAGGTTTTTGTTCTGGCGAGAGAATCTCAATCGTCCAGTCTGGTGAAAGTTGAAAATTATCAGGTACTTCATCGTCAACTGTGAACGGTATGCGTTCCCACAGAAATAGAGCTACATCAGGTACAATTGAGCGTCCACCAAAAGTACGCCGTAATTCGGGAAACCCATAGGCAATCTTTTTATTCTCTGTGACTTCATTGATAACAGCACAGAGCTTGCCTTGTAAGCGGCTGTGTCTCCCTTTTGGCATTGGCTTTTGAATAATCTCTCCGTTAATATATTCACTCGCAGGCTTTGTTTCTGGGAGCTTCAGAAACTCTTCCAATGTGAGAGGTTGAGTAATTATGACACTCATAGCTCCTGAATCCCTTGAAGATTGTTTTTAGTCTAGCAAGATGTATAGACAGGTGCTTAACTCTATGAACACACCCGTCTATACATCAAAGGAAGAATTGCAACTCTTAATTACGAATTATTTCCGCACCACTACTAAAGTTCCTGTTGAAGCCCAGTTGTAAAGATTACGGGCTTGCTTAACAGGTAAATTTACGCAACCGTGACTGACTGGAGTCCCAAAACGATTATGCCAATAAGCGCCGTGAATGGCATACCCTCTGTAAAAATACATTGTGTAAGGAACGTCAGGAATGTTGTAGCCTCTGCCTCGCATTCTGTTAATACGATACTTAGAATTAATCCGAAACCTACCTATGGGTGTAGGAGTCGCTCGCTTACCTCCAGAAATGCGATATGAATGAACAAGTTTATTACCTTCCCATGCACGTAAACGTTGCTCTGACAAATCAATTTCAATCCAGCGAGGTTGGCTAATATTATTAGATACAGTGATGCTGTTTTCATCGACTGACGTGGCTGTTGCTGTAGTCGAGTTGGGTGTACCTGTTAACGGCGATGACCAAGAGAATAAAGTCACTACCATCAGCGCCACGCCTGTACAAAAAGTTCCTGAAGAACGAATTCCACCACTGCGAATCCAGGATTGCATTATGCTACCTTCTAAACTACGCAAAAATCATCAAGTGAAGTAATTTTCTGGAAATTTGTAGTTTTCCAGAAAATTACTTGCTTTCTGTGCAGGATTTACGCAGTTCATCTTTTATTTGTCACTTGTCATTTATTCTTGGTTAAATGATGACTAACTAATAACCAATACAACTTTTAGAGAGGCTACGCCAACGACTACGCGGTAGTTGAATCTCGACTTCGCTCGATTTTCGCGCAGTCGAAACTCAGTACAAGTGACTAATTACAAAGGACAATCTTTACAAAAATCTGTCATTTAAATGCTTAAATACAAACTTTCCCCAAATTTATGTTTGCATTTGTAATTTCATAGAGGAATTGTCAGGATTTCCGCTGATTTTTTGGGCAAATCGTTAAATGCCCTTTTCTAGATTTTATTTCAAATTCAGTAATTCCGACTCCGAAGATTCCCAGCATAAAATATTGCTGGGAATCACTTAATTGTCTTGATTTGTTGTTATTTATAATTTTACCTAAATTGCCTTTTGGCTGCTTCACCTACTATTTATGAATGACTATTGGTGTCCCTACCGATGCCCACTCGAATAGCCATTTTGCATGTTTTGGTGCAATATTTACACAGCCGTGGCTCACTGGAGTGCCAAATCTCTTATGCCAGTAAGCTCCGTGAATAGCGTAATTACCTTGGTAAAACATTGCATAAGGAACGTTGGGAACATTGTAGTTTTCTCCCTGCATCCGCGTAGTTTTAAACTTGGATTGAACCTTAAAAGTACCGACAAGAGTAGGAGTGGCTTTTTTGCCAGAGGAAATAGCACTTCCATAAACAACTTTGTCACCTTGCCAAGCTATTAATCTTTGCTTGGAAAGATCGATTTGAATCCAGCGCTGATTTGATTGTTGTAATGTCTGGATTTTTTGTGCAATTACTTGAGTTTTGGAATTCGCCCAAACTTCACTGGTTCCAGTAGTAGTAAAAACACTTAGGGACAGTACTGTACCAGTGAGGATTATTTGTAAGCGACGCACCCAGTCAGGAGAAATTTGTCTTTTCATTTTAGATACACTCACACTCAAATCATCGGGTCTTGAGAAACTTATCAGGTTTCACCTTTATTTCCATATCTATTACTTTAATAGACGTGAATGTTTGATGATTTGATTCTAAGTTAACCTAACTGTTGCATTAGGTTTTTTGCCTGAGTTGCGATCGCTGACCAATTTCCCTCTATGACAAGCTTTTGGGGAAATAATTCCCCGCTCAAACCGACAGCGATCGCTCCGGCTTGCAAAAATTCTTTGGCATTTTCGAGAGTCACGCCGCCAGTAGGAATTAAGGGAATCTCACCCAGCGGCCCTTGCAAACTTTTGATATAGTTAGTCCCTCCCACTGCCTGCACGGGAAACACTTTTACACAACTAGCGCCTTGACTCCAAGCGGTAACAATTTCTGTAGGAGTCAGCGCTCCTGGTATGATAGGCACATTTTTTTCTTGCGCTGCTTGAATCATTGCCGAATCAACGTGGGGTGTAAAGAGGAATTGCGCCCCAGATGCGATCGCTTCTTCTAGCTGCTGCACATTGAATAGCGTACCAGTGCCAATGATACAGGCTGGTAATTCTGAACGTAGTTGACTGATTAATTCCCCAGCGCGATCGCTATTCCAGGTAATCTCAATTAGCTGCATTCCCCCAGATGCTACAGCCATTGCCATTTGCTGTCCCAATTCGATTTGGGGGGCGCGGATGACTGCGATCGCTCGATGTTTTTGCAACTGTGATAACCAAATTTGATTAGGCATTTTAACTGGGAATTGAGGACTGGGAGTAGGGACTGGGACTAGAGAATAGTTTTCAATCTAGTAAATACCTAATTTTTAATCCTAATGCCCAATCCCCGATTCATAATCCCCTTAAAACTTGCTTCTTGCATCAAGCTATGAGATATTACATATAAATAACAGTAAATCTATCGTATTGCCGTAGTTTAAGATTAAATACCTTAGTATTTGGGTCTAAAGGAGTAATTAAAATGACAATTGCACGACAAAACACAGCAGCATCCTTAGCAATCACCATGCACGATTCCGAAAGCGTCGATATAGCTAGCTTATGGAAGCTTGTACGACTAAGTGCAAATGGATTTTGGTGGCGCAGCAAGTCATATACAACGATTCTGGGCGTCATGCTGCTGACTTTAGTAAGTCTGATTTTCCTAAGTATGCATTGGTCTTACCGCAGACTATTCCCATCGATCGGCCATCGAGTCATTGGCAGCGATCGTGCAGCAATTAAAAATTAAAAACTAGACATGAACTTGTAAAGGGATAAGCGATCGTCTCAATTATCTGATTTTGCTTCCTTTACATTACTTTAGAGACAGTCTCTAAAAACTCAGCTTAATTCTTCTAGTAGAGGAGAGAGCTAATTAAAAATGCATATACTGCAATTACCAAGCAATAGTTTATATAAGCCCCTAGTTAAAGACCTACTAGGAGCTTTTTTTTAATTGACTATCTACCTCAAATGGGTCATATAGCAGGGTCAGACAGCTTGGGACATTGGCAAATCGCCCTGCGCTAAGGCGCACACTACGCAAACAGACTATAAGTCTGGGGTTACACAAACTAAGCCCACCTTTCCTTCGGGTTCTCCAAAGGAGTACATTTGTATAACCGCGATTTCCAATCGCCAGGTATTTCTGTCACACCTAATCCATAGCCGACTCGTCCTAAGCAGGATGGTAGCCGCAATATACTAAAAATCTCGTAGCAATTAAACTATTCCTAATGGATATTCATAATTAATTCTGATGATAGATTAAGTTAGAAATGAAGATCGTTAATATGTATTTGTAAGTCAAAAACGTTTACCAACTTAACAACAATGAATATTCTTGCTTGGATTGTTTTAGGTCTAATTGCTGGTGCGATCGCAAAAGCTATCTACCCCGGTCATCAAGGTGGCGGAATTCTAGGAACCATATTGTTAGGAATCATCGGTGCTTTTGTTGGCGGTAGTTTAGGTGTATTCTTCAGTACGGGAACTTTATCTCTAGCAGCTCCTAGTCTTAGCATTCCAGGTATTGCGGTAGCAGTTCTTGGTGCAATTGTCGCAGTTTTCTTGTGGAATTTATTAACCAACCGCAGTGCTGTATAAAAAATTGCGGTAAATCAATGACAAAGATTTAGCAAATTCATTTAACTATTTTTAACTGTGAATTAAATTAAAAAAATAGCGCCAGTCTGTGATAAGTCTGGCGCTGTTTTGTGATTATAGAGGTTCTTAGTAGAGTCCAAGACAGACCTAACCCCAAGCTCCCTCCATTGTTAAATGCATTACGACTTTCCCTCTAACCTCTCTACACCGTCAGGTTAGAGAGGAATTTCTGTATTAGGCTCGATTTTGGGACAGATATTGGTAAAAATTTTATAGGAAGATTAGCAATCGCTAATGACAATTGCTTATTTTTCCCAAGCCCTACAAAAAACTGAACAATACTACAACGACCTGAAATATTGCTGTTTTTAATGGGAAAACTAACTTTAGTAAAGTGCAGTCTACTATCCCACTAAAGCAGGTAAATATGAGCGCGGTTAAAATTCAAGCTACTGATTATCCTATCTCTAAAGTATTTAGCAACGATTTTGTCTTCACTATTCCTCTATATCAGCGTCCCTATGCATGGACAACCGAACAAGCTGGAGAACTGCTTGAAGATTTAATTACTGCTTTGGGAGACAGTGACGATAAAATTGATGAGATAAACCCATATTTCTTAGGAAATATTGTACTCATAAAAGGAGATAAACGAGATGCCCAAGTTGTGGATGGTCAACAGCGTTTGACTACACTTACTATACTACTAGCTGCTTTACGGACATCCGTTTCTAAAGAACACATACATATATTAACAAAATATCTTTACGAAAAAGATGATTTTGATCCTTGTGATAACGTTTACCGTTTGAATTTGCGTGAGCGAGATGCACAATTTTTTAAGGAATATATTCAGGATGAAGGTGGAATTGAGAAACTTAAAAATTTACATAGTGCCAAACTATCAGATAGTCGTAAAAACATAAAAGAAAATACATTATTATTTGTAAAGCGCTTACAGTTATTTACTAATAATCAGCTTCTACGCCTAACTCAATTCATAATTAAACGATGTTTTTTAGTAGTAGTTTCTACTCCAGATATTGACTCTGCATATCGAATATTTTCCGTAATTAATAATCGAGGGATGGATTTGTCTCATGCTGATATATTGAAAGCTGAAATTATTGGTAAGATTCCTCTCGAACAACAGGATAAATATACTACAAAATGGGAAGAGCTAGAAGAGAAACTGGGACGTGATATATTCAAAAGCTTATTCTCTCACATCAGAATGATTAACGTCAAATCCAAGCCCCGTGAAAGTATACTTAAGGAATTCTTAAATGATATTAAACCAATCCACGATCCTCAGCAACTAATTGATAAAATACTAATTCCTTTCGGTGAGGCTTTGTATGACATTAATAATCAAGCTTATCACAGTGATATTTTAGCTGAAAGAGTAAACCAATTTTTTAGATGGTTACAGCTTATTGATAATTCTGACTGGATACCTCCAGCTATTTTGTACCTTGCTCGTAATTACAACAACCCTGAATTTTTAGTGAGGTTTTTCACAGATTTAGATCGCCTCGCTTCAGGTTTAATGATTCAACGGGCTAATATTAATGAGCGCATAGAACGTTACAGCAAGTTGTTGTATGCTATCGAGATGGGAGAAGATTTGTACACATCTCATTCACCTCTGCAATTGAAAATGGAAGAAAAGCAATATATTCTCAAAATACTGAATGATGACCTTTATCTAATGAAGAAAATTCGACTTTATGTTTTAATTCGCTTAGATACTGCATTGTCGGAAGGAAAAGCTTCGTATCACTTCCATAACATTACTATTGAGCATGTGCTTCCGCAAAATCCCATTTCTAATAGTGTGTGGGAAAATTGGTTTGCCACTCAGGAAGAACGCGATCAATATGTTAATCGTATAGGAAATTTAGTTTTGCTCTCTTCCTATAAAAATAGTCAAGCCCAGAACTACGATTTTGAACTGAAAAAGCAGAAGTATTTCACTACGAAAACAGGTGTTTCAAATTTTGCGCTAACTACGCAAGTGTTGATGGAAAAGGAATGGACACCTGAAGTTATCAATAAACGGCAAGAACAATTAATTGATAGACTAAAACAAGTTTGGCGTTTACAGTAGTAAATTGCAAGTGTGTAGACCGATAGCGCAAAGTCGAAGAAACTCTATTTTTGAGTTTGTTGTTAAACGTCGCATCCAAAATTATACATAAATCTGGAAAGTGATATCTTCTTTGCCAGACGTTACGCGTAGCTTGCTTCCTCATAGGGGTATGATGGGCTACGCTTACGCACATTAACTCTAGTATTAAGTAGTATTTTTTTACAAAAGAATCTAGTAGTAAATTTGTTTTTGATTTTATTAAGTATAAATACGTTTAAGTCTATAGATTTCATGAAATTTTCAATAACTTGCACTGGTCGTTGTACACGAATTGACAATGTTTCGTTAAGCTGTAAGCGCTATGATTGAAGTTTATTGAACGTCTTATGCATTGGTTGTTATCTGGGCCGTTAAGTACAGAAGCATTGACGGTTAACATTGCAGGGTTGCCTGCATCGTTACAAGGTAAAAAGCTGGTGCAGTTGTCAGATTTTCACTACGATGGTTTGCGGCTGTCGGCAGAGATGTTAGAAAAAGCGATCGCAGTTACTAACGAAGCTAAACCAGATTTAATTTTATTAACTGGTGACTACGTAACTGACGATCCGACACCAATTCACCAGCTAGTACTTCGACTAAAACATTTGCAAAGTCGCAGTGGTATCTATGCTATCCTTGGCAATCACGATATATATAAACACGCAAAAGCAGAAGTTACAGAAGCCCTTACTAGCATTGGAATTCACGTACTTTGGAACGAAATTGCCTATCCACTAGGAAAAGAATTACCACTCGTTGGACTGGCTGATTATTGGTCACGGGAATTTCACCCCGCAACAGTTATGAACCAGTTAAACCCCGACACACCCTGCCTTGTTTTATCCCACAACCCAGATACTGCGGAGCTATTACAAACATGGCGAGTTGATTTACAATTATCTGGTCATACTCACGGTGGTCAAATCGTAATTCCTGCAATTGGCCCTGCGGCATTGTTTTACGAAAAGCTTGTAAAAAAAATACCCAGAAAAGTGCGGCGTCGATTCCCATTTTTAGAAGTAAATGTTTCTGTAGTCAAGCATTGGGAATGGGCGCAGGGTTTGCATCGGCTAGGTAAAAATCAGCTATATGTCAATCGTGGTTTGGGAACTTACCTCCCAGGACGCTTATTTTGCCCTCCAGAAGTTACTATAATCACCCTACAAGGTGAGTAGATAATTCCAAATTCAAAATAAAAGAACGCAATCACAGCAGGTATTCTGGCTAATGAGTGCTTGCAAACTCAGTCAAAATCTGCTTAATTTCATGGCAGAATTCAAATCAATGAATTAATTGTATCTGGAGTAGATGACATAAATTATTGCATTTTATCAAGTTACATTTTTATTTTTGGTAAGCTGTAAGCGCTGGTATGAGGAGTATCGGTTGACTTATGCATTGGTTGTTTACAGGACATTTAAGAGTAGATAAAATAACGGTTAAGATTGCGGAACTTCCTGCATCTTTACAAGGTACAACGTTAGTACAGTTGTCAGATTTTCACTACGATGGTTTGCGACTGTCGGAAGAGATGTTAGAAAAAGCGATCGCACTTACTAATGAAGCTGAACCAGATTTAATCCTATTAACTGGTGACTACGTAACTGACGATCCCACACCAATTCACCAATTGGTGCTTCGACTCAAACATCTGCAAAGTCGCTGTGGTATCTACGCCGTACTTGGGAACCACGATATCTATTACAGCCACTCCAAAGCAGAAGTTACACAGGCGTTAACTAGCATTGGGGTGCATGTGCTTTGGAATGAAATCGCCTATCCATTAGGAAAAGAATTACCATTGGTAGGACTAGCTGATTATTGGTCGCGGGAATTTTACCCCGCACCAGTGATGAATCAACTAGACTCGGTTACACCGCGCATTGTTTTATCTCATAACCCAGATACAGCCAAGATATTGCAACAATGGCGCGTAGATTTGCAACTATCTGGTCATACCCACGGTGGTCACATTGTCATTCCGGGCATTGGCCCTCTAGTACTCTATTACAAAAAGCTACTCAAACAAATTCCCAAAAAATTACGGCGTTGGGTAACATTTTCATTAGGAGATTGCTCGAAAGTAGTCCGATATTGGGAGTGGGCGCAAGGGTTTCACAAGGTAGAAGAAAATCAACTATATGTCAATCGTGGTTTAGGAACTTATAAACCAGGACGTTTATTTTGTCCGCCTGAAGTGACTGTAATTACCTTAGTTAGTCATTAGTCTAAATAAATGACAAATGACAAATGACAGCCCTAACCGATCGGTGTGCAATTGAAATGTATAAGACTCAAAGCAGAAACCGCCTGAAGCTACGATGGATAAATCTCAATAGCTTGGGGGCGGTTTCTTGAAGATTGGAGAATTCAGAAATGACTAACTCAAAATAAGGTGGACAGTATTCGCGATCGCTTTCCTCAGAATTGCACATCCTTACATTCCAACTAGGCAGGCATTTTCTGGCTGTGCGTTCTAAAACCTCCAAAACAACTCATTGAACTTAAGGCAAAAACACATTCAACGGATGCCACAACCAATCATAGCGATCGCGAGAAGAATTAGAGCAGGAGGCACAGGCTCTAACTTGAAAGTTTTTGTTTAACTTTTAACCTGTTTGTACCTTGGTCTTAATCTAGCATTGTGTTTGTTTAGCTACAAGACACCTTTACTAAACTTGAATACCATTAATCTATCGCAACAATTCAGAAATATTGCTTAAAATTTGTCCCACTTGGTAATGTTGGCATTCACGCCAACATTACCAAGTGGGCTGAAAGTTCAGAACCCTTTATTGACCAGAACCGCCTGCGGTAGAAGAACCGCTATTAGATGTACTGTTTGACTGGTCTACTCCTTGAGGTGTAGTAGTTTTAGAGGTGTCACTTTTCGTACCAGGAGCAACAGTATTAGTAGAACTATCGTTTTGCGAAGCCGGAGTATTAGTAGTTGGACTCGTCGCCGGACTTTGTGCTGCTTTAGGAGCTGGCTGGGTTACAGAAGGTGCTTTTTCTGCCGCAGGCTGCTGGGGCGGAATAGTAATGTTAATATCCGGTTGGCGAGGTGCAGAGGGAGGTGTAACTTGCTGTTGGGGAACAGGAACAGCAACAGGTACAGGTACTTCCCTAATGCTTTCTTTGATTATCGTTGTTTGTGGTTGAGGAGATGCACTGGGAGTTGGATTACTCTTACTCGGTACAGGAACCACTACCGGCACAGCATTGTTAACCGCTGCGTTATTCTGCTGGTTAAAGTACCAAACCCCACCTATAACCAAACCAAGCAAGGAAGTAATGATAATACCTAACAGCAAACCACCACTAGCATTGTTTTCATCACGCTGGGCTAAATCTGCTTGATTGCTACGCTCAACATTCCGACCTTGTACATAACCGTTGGTGTAAGAGTTAGGATTAGCTGCGTTGTTCTTTACTGTTTCAGTGGTTCGCGTGAAGTCAGTGTGAGTATTGCCATTAATATCAGTGTAAGATTCTTGCTTGACTTCACTGTTTTTACTTTCGGGTTCATTGGGAATAGACATAGCTGTTGATTTCACTCCTCGATATGATGTTGACAAACTAAAAACTTTGTAAAAACAAGAGGTTTTACTGAGTTGAAAAATATATGTTGCTGATAACTGTTGAGTTTTATTTGCTACGCGACTGTTGGTGATTATCAGGATAACCTCTGAGATCAGCAAGTGGCTCTATCTGTAGAAAGTTAATACTTAATCAAGAGAAAGAGTGTCCCAAAGATGGATGTTATTAAACTGTCAATTAATGGATTGATAAAAAATCTGGCAATTTGCTTCAATTATTAAGGCGATCGCTCATACCAAAAAATCAGCAGCAAATCTTACTACACTTAGTATTTCCAGATATAAGTATTATCTAACTCTAGGTCTGGTGTCGCCGCCTGAAGTGTCTTAAACTATATCCCTGCTTATCTCCAACGCCGATTTAGCCGCAGTAAACTTTTTATCTTCTGACAAAATCTTTCTAACAGAGGTCTAGGTTTTGATACATATCTAGGCGATCGCGATCTACGCGTACTCCCAGGATTCCTTGACTCTTCTTCTATTTGTGCAGCTTTATTTAAATCTGAAGCGGCTCTATATTCGTATCCCAATTGTGAGCAAACTAGCCCACGATATTTATACGCGTCAATATAGTGAGGATTGAGACGAATTGCGTGGGTAAAATCTGCGATCGCATCTTCATATCTTCCTTGTGTAGCATTTTCTACTCCTAAAGTATAGAAAGTTTCTGCATCCCAACGATTGACAGATATTTTTGGGGGATTTTTAGGCGAAGATGAAGATGGATTTTCAGGAATAGGAGGCTCAGACGGATTTTCAGATTTGAGCCTGTTGTAAGCTGCGTTGATTGATTTGATTTTTTCTTCAGCTTCCTGTTTTTGCTTTTGATCGACAAAGCGATCGGGATGCCAAATTTTCACCAGTTTACGGTAACTTCGCTTCACCTGTGCTTGAGAAGCACCGGGTTTCAGCCCAAGAATTTCATAAGCATCATTGATATCAAAGACATCGCGCATACTGAAAAAATCGGCAACTATCTAAACCTATGTTAACTATTCCCATAAATCCTCTCCAATCAATCCAAACGCCCCATTCTGGTTATCACTGGGATGGCAGTAGCCGTCGCTTCTTTGAAGGCTGGTATTACCGCGTCACGTTACCGGAAATTGGGCAAACATTCGCCTTTATGTACTCCATTGAAGATCCCATCGGCGGTAAACCTTACAGCGGCGGTGCAGCCCAAATCCTCGGCCCTGATGATGAGTACCTCTGCCGTACTTTTCCTGATGTCAACAAATTTTGGGGTAGTCGGGATGTTTTGGGTTTAGGTCATTGGGGTAAAAATAATTTGCAAGTTTCTCCCCTATACCTCCTGCCAGCAGAGTTTGAGTATCACGTTCAAGAGGGATATCAAGCTACAGCCACTTTGAATCAGGGAATAATTCGCGATGGCTTCGCCAACGCCAAGGGCGAACGCGCCACCAATAATTATTGTCGTTGGCAGTATGAAATTCAACCAGTATACGGTTGGGGCAATCAAAATAGCATTCAGCAATCAACCGCAGGCTGGCTATCATTCTTGCAGATTTTTGAACCTGGATGGCAAATTTTGATGGCTCACGGTTTAGCCAGTGGGAAGATTGACTGGAATGGCAAAATCTACGAATTCACTAACGCCCCAGCCTACGGCGAGAAAAATTGGGGTGGTGCTTTTCCTCAGAAATGGTTTTGGATAAACTGTAATTGCTTCGAGGGCGAACCCGACTTAGCATTAACTGCTGGCGGTGGACGGCGGGGTGTGCTGTGGTGGATGGAATCTGTAGCGATGATTGGACTGCACTATCAAGGCAAGTTTTATGAATTTGTTCCCTGGAATTCCCAAGTTGAGTGGCAAATTCAGCCTTGGGGTAGATGGCAAATGAAAGCTAGCAACTCTAGTTATGAAATTGAATTAACAGGAACCACAGATTTACCTGGTACACCTCTACGTGCGCCGACAGCAGAAGGTTTAAGATACTGTTGCCGGGACACCATGCAAGGAAAACTAAATTTAGAGTTACGAGAACTAAATGGGAGAAAATCTAAAATAATTCTAAAAGCCGAAAGTTTTCTTTGTGGTTTAGAAGTAGGCGGCGGCTCTTGGGATAATTTTTGGCAGTCTACCTAAAACTCCTGCTATAATTATATATGCTTCGCAGTTGGGGTTGTAGCTCAGTTGGATAGAGCGGACGCCTCCTAAGCGTCAGGTCGTGCGTTCAAGTCGCACCAGTCCCGTTATCTTTAGACAATTCATATATACAGCAATTAATATGGTAAAAGCATTGCTGTGCGCCTAACAGTGGTACAGCTGTTCGCCCAAGTCGGGATATCCGTCCACGCGACTGGCTGCTGATTCTGTGCAATTGAGAACTACTATATAAAGTGGTTAGAACTCTTTGATGGATCGTCCGATATCGGTTAGGATAATCCATCAATTAGAGGAAAAACTCCAGGCACGTTTAATCGCGCTGCTACAAGAAAACCAACCAAATTTATATTTGGGCAGAATTTGGGCAAATTCTTTGGAAGTTTGCTACTCTACTATCAATTGTTTTTTCTTATAGCCAGAGAAAATTGTGTACTAAGTAAATTAAGTTATTGAGCCTTGAATAAGCTACTCTTTACAAATAAATCTTTTCATTTTATGGCTTTTGTCCTACCAATATTTATGTGGTGGGGATACAAAGAAGTACAAAACCAATTTGTGCAGCCGCAAGCAGTTGTAGTGTTAGGTGGTTCAACGAGACATTTAGAGCGAGAAAAATTTACAGCAAAATTCGTTCGCGAGCATCCAAATATACCCATTTGGATTACAGGCGGCAGTCCACGTACATTCACCCAAAGAGTGTTTACCAAAGCTGGTGTTGATCCTCAACGTTTACACTTGGATTATGAAGCAGTAGATACAGTTACTAATTTTACTACTTTGGTAGATGATTTGCAAGCTCGCGGCATTAAGAGCGTTTATTTGATTACTTCCGACTTCCACATGCGTCGGGCTTGTGTCATCGGCGAAATTATTTTGGGCAGTCGGGGTATTTATTTAAAACCAGTGCCAGTTCCTTCCGAAAAACCCCCCGAATCTATCGAAAAATCTATTCGTGATGGAGCTAGAGCGATAATTTGGTTAGCAACTGGTTACACTGGTGTGGATGCCGCTAAAAATAAACGGTAAATCCAACTAATTTTGGATTTTTAATCGGTCAAAATCCAAAAGACTAATGACAACCGTCACTAGTCACTTATATGGTTCGGGAAAAAAAACACCCCAAATTTCCCCACAATTTGATACCCTAGCTTAAACAGATTTGAGTAAAGTTAAAGCGTGGAAATTCAACTTGGGCGGGGAAAAACAGCTCGCAGAGCTTACGGAATAGATGAAATTGCTCTAGCCCCTGGTAATAGAACACTAGACCCCAGTTTGGCAGATACTAAGTGGCGCATTGGCAATATTGAGCGAGAAATCCCGATAATTGCTAGTGCTATGGATGGCGTAGTAGATGTTCGTATGGCTGTACGTTTGTCACAGTTAGGAGCATTAGGTGTCCTCAATTTAGAGGGTATTCAAACTCGCTATGCCGACCCAGAGCCAATATTAGATCGGATTGCCTCTGTGGGGAAAGATGAATTTGTTGCCCTCATGCAAGAACTCTATGCCGAACCAATAAAACCGGAATTAATAGAACAACGTATTCAGGAAATTAAACAACAAGGTGGCATTGCAGCGGTGAGTGCGACTCCAGCCGGTGCAAGTAAATACGGTGAGGCAGTGGCAAAAGCTGGGGCAGATTTATTTTTTGTCCAAGCTACGGTAGTTTCTACTGCACATCTGTCACCAGAGTCTTTAGTACCACTCGATTTAGCAGAATTTTGTCGTTCCATGCCCATTCCCGTGGTGTTGGGGAATTGCGTGACTTACGAAGTCACGTTGAATTTGTTGAAAGCTGGGGCGGCTGGGGTACTGGTGGGAATTGGGCCTGGTGCGGCTTGTACTTCTCGTGGAGTGTTGGGTGTGGGTGTGCCGCAGGCGACTGCGATCGCAGATTGTGCCGCAGCACGAGATGATTATTACAACGAAACTGGCAACTATATCCCCATTATTGCTGATGGCGGTTTAATCACCGGTGGCGACATTTGCAAATGCATCGCCTGTGGTGCTGATGGTGTGATGATTGGCTCCCCCTTTGCCAGAGCCACAGAAGCCCCAGGACGAGGTTATCATTGGGGTATGGCGACTCCTAGCCCAGTCTTGCCCCGTGGCACCCGCATTCGCGTTGCTACCACTGGTAGCCTAGAGCAAATACTCATTGGCCCAGCAGGACTAGATGATGGTACTCACAATCTTTTAGGAGCCTTAAAGACCAGCATGGGCACTTTGGGAGCGAAAAATATTAAAGAAATGCAGCAGGTGGAAGTTGTGATTGCACCTTCTTTACTAACCGAGGGCAAAGTTTACCAAAAAGCTCAACAATTAGGTATGGGTAAATAAAATTGGCGACTGGGAACTGGGGACTGGGTAATGGAAAAGAGTTATTTTAATCCTAATTCCTAATCCCTAATCCCCAATAATCCTTCAATAAATTTTTCTGGCCCCTAAACAATTGCTGGAAAAATCCGATATGTCGCTTACAATAGAGATAGCGGAGACGCATGTTTCCGTTCACTCCTCACACCACACTCCGCCCGGACTACTGTTCGGGCGGTTCCTTATGTTTGTAAATAAATTCTAGAGCTTCTTTGCAAATGTACATCCTCGCACTTCCAAGCTGAGGTTTTTGCTATGGTAGAATTTTCACCAAGTTCAGATATTATTGGCGAAGGTTTTAGGCATGTCAACAGCCGCACAAGTTACCGATTCTAGTTTCAAGCAAGAAGTACTCGACAGCGATGTACCAGTTTTAGTTGACTTTTGGGCACCCTGGTGCGGACCATGCCGTATGGTAGCTCCTGTTGTCGATGAAATCTCCGAACAGTACAAAGGTCAAATAAAGGTCGTAAAAGTCAACACAGATGAAAATCCTAATGTTGCTAGTCAATATGGCATCCGCAGCATTCCCACATTAATGATTTTTAAGGGTGGACAAAAAGTGGATATGGTGGTCGGCGCTGTGCCTAAAACTACATTAGCTTCCACTCTCGAAAAGCATCTTTGAAACTCAATCGGCAATAAAACCCTCTTGAGTTATCCATTTTGTTCTAACTTTAAGTTAATTTTCATAAACAAGTTTGAGAGGCACGAATTTCCTGTCTTTCAAGCTTGTTTACATTTGTATACATTTCCAGAATACTTTTAGGAGTTTTCTACCTCAAAAACAACTGCCTAATTTCCGCACTAGCAATTTCTAGCGCTAACGCCGCTAACAAAAGCCTAAAAGCTGAGTCACATACATGGATTCTCTACGAAAGGCTGTGCCTAGCTTGTTTAAGAGAAAGGGTATGCTCAGAATTCAAAATTCAAAATTAATATCAATTCTTTTTTTCAAATTGGTATAACTTGCTTCTCTGTAGGAGTATGTGTCTAAATGAATTATTCCTACGTGAATAAAGCTCAACCTCACATATAGGAATCTGATTTAATTCTTAAACTTACTTGCTTAGGAAGGTAAGAGAGAACAGAAAAGAAGTGAATATATTTGTACTGAAGTTTTTTCGCAAATCAAATAGGAGTCCTATAGAATTGGTATAACAATCTCATAAATAAATTTAGTTACTCTGTCATACGGAAATATTCATATCAGGCGGCTTTTATCAGGGTTTGATCGCAACTCATCGCAATATTATTCAGTTTGCTAGAACCCAGAGGAAGATTAAAAGCAGCAATAAAACAAGTCTGTTAAAGAAAAGGAACCCTGATGGATTTCTAATTAAGTTCCACAGATTTTGAAGTAGCGATATATTTTGATAATCTATCTTCCATAAATCAACTGTTCGTTGTTGAATCTATGAAGTCTTATTTAGCCGCCGCTATTCAATTGACCAGTGTGTCCGATCTACATAAAAATTTGGCACAGGCAGAAGAATTAATAGAGCTTGCCGTGCGTCAAGGTGCTGAATTGGTAGCTTTGCCAGAAAACTTTTCCTATATGGGAGAAGAAAAAGATAAACTCGCACAAGGTGATGCGATCGCTCTTGAAAGTGAAAAATTTCTCAAAAAAATGGCTCAACGCTTTCAAGTTACGATCTTGGGCGGCAGCTTTCCACTTCCGGTAGATAATACAGGCAAAGTTTATAACACCACTCTACTCATCGACCCCAGCGGTCAAGAACTTGCCCGTTACTACAAAGTGCACCTATTTGATGTTAATGTCCCTGACGGCAACACCTACCGCGAATCCAGCACGGTTGTGGCTGGTACGCAACTGCCCCCCGTGTATTTTTCAGAAAAGCTTGGTAATTTAGGGCTTTCTATTTGTTATGACGTTCGATTCCCGGAACTGTATCGTCATCTGGCAGATAAGGGAGCCGATGTTATCTTTATTCCCGCCGCTTTTACCGCCTTTACAGGTAAAGACCACTGGCAAGTACTACTACAAGCCAGAGCCATCGAAAATACCGCCTACGTCATTGCTCCCGCCCAAACAGGGAATAACTACGGTCGCCGTCTAACCCACGGTCACGCGGTCATTATCGACCCTTGGGGTGTAATTTTAGCCGATGCTGGAGAGAAACCGGGAATTGCGATCGCAGAAATCAAACCTACAAGGCTCGAACAAGTCCGCCGTCAAATGCCCTCTTTACAGCATCGGGTGTTCTAGGGACTGGGGACTCAAGAAGGTAATAGGGTAGAGGTTAGAGGGTACAGATTATTCCCTGTTACCTCTCCCTTAACCCCAGTGCTCCATTCCCAAACCTAAATGAATAAAACAAAAAACCGGGTAAACACCCGGTTTCTGACAACATTAAAATCTTCAGTTTTTTAGCAGCATAGCAAAACTATGCCCCTATTTATTTGTTGTCAAAATTAAACTTTAGCAGCTGCCTTGGTAACAACGTTGAGTTCACCTTTAGCATACTTAGCAGCAAAATCTTCCAAAGAAATTTGCTTAATCTTGCTGGCGTTACCAGCTGTGCCAAATTGCTGATATCGTTCAGCACAAACCTTCTGCATGTATGTAATAGAAGGCTTGAGGAAGTGACGGGGGTCAAACTCCTCTGGTTTTTTAGCCAAAGCTTCACGTACAGCAGCAGTAATAGCCAAACGGTTGTCGGTGTCTATATTTACTTTACGTACACCACTCTTGATGCCTTTTTGGATTTCTTCTACAGGTACACCGTAGGTTTCAGGAATTGCACCACCATATTGGTTAATCAGTGCAAGCAAATCTTCAGGTACGGAAGAAGAACCGTGCATTACCAAGTGGGTGTTAGGCAGACGGCGGTGAATTTCTTCAATGCGGCTGATGGCCAAAATTTCACCAGTCGGCTTACGGGTAAACTTGTAAGCACCGTGGCTTGTGCCGATGGCAACAGCCAAAGCATCTACTTGGGTTGCTTCTACGAATTCAACAGCTTCATCAGGGTCGGTTAGCAGTTGAGAATGGTCTAGTGTACCTTCAAACCCGTGACCATCTTCAGCTTCGCCAGCACCAGTTTCTAGAGAACCCAAACAACCGAGTTCACCTTCAACGCTGACACCCAAAGCATGAGCTACGTTTACAACTTCGCGGGTAACGTTAACGTTGTACTCGAAGCTAGCGGGAGTTTTCGCATCAGCTTCTAAAGAACCATCCATCATCACGCTGGTGAAGTTGTTCTTAATTGCTGAGTAGCAAGTAGCAGGGGCATTACCATGATCTTGGTGCATGACAATGGGAATGTGAGGATAGGTTTCTACCGCTGCCAAAATCAGGTGGCGAAGGAAGTTTTCTCCTGCATAATTACGAGCGCCGCGTGAAGCTTGTAAAATTACGGGGCTATCTGTCTCGACAGCAGCTTTCAGGATTGCCTGAATCTGCTCCAAATTGTTAACGTTGAAAGCTGGGATGCCGTAACCGTTTTCAGCTGCGTGATCCAACAGCAGCCGCAGTGGTACAAGCGCCATAGATAGTCCTCCTAATGTGGTTGTCAGCTAGTCGGTCTGAGAGAAGCGTAATCATTACGCTAAATCTTAAGAGTTTTTTCAACTTATAGGAAATTATAACTAGTGTGGTGTATCTATGTTGAAAAACTTTACGCCATAGTTACTATAAATATGTTCTGTATTTGCTCTCTACTGTTGTACTATGCCCTACACCTGCTCTGTATTGCTGTACATTTAGCTACCCTAGAATTAGTAGCTCTGGTAGCCAAGTATCCCAAATTTTCCTTCCTGCAATTACAAAGATGAGCGATCGCTTCTTTACATCATTTAATAAACTTTTATATGGGTCGCCCGGGATTCGAACCCGGAACTAATCGGTTAAAAGCCGAGTACTCTACCGTTGAGTTAGCGACCCTTTCGCTGCATTTCGCAACTTTGCAATCATAGCATATACATCTGTAGATTTGTAAAGGGGTTTAGAAAAAATTGGCAGTCAATCTTACAGATGCTGTATGGCTAGCTCCTGGCGCTAATACAGTCAGGTTATCACCAGTATTGAGAGAGTTACGAGTCGCACTCCAAGGTTCTAGACAGTAGAATTCTTTGCCTTTGACTGTCCAAAATACCAGGTAGGTAGAGAAATCATCATAATCCAAGGTGAGTTTTAACTTCCGGCTGCCATCTATCGCGGTGGCTGATTGACTCGTTAGCTGTCCAAAGGCAAAATCAATTTCATCACGGCTAAAGTCAAAATTGCCGTCAAAAGAGTGAATTTCTTTAGTTTGATTGTCTTGATACTGCTTAGAGGGAATTTCCAGCTCTAACTGAGTTTTATCACCACACAGAAAGTAGGGATGGAAACCAGCCGAAAAGGGCATTGGTGTAGATGACAAGTTTTTATACTGCTGACGGACTTCTAGAGTATTACCTTGAAGTTCGTAGGTGAAAGCTAGCTGAAAATCAAAAGGATAAACTGCCTTGGTTTGCTCGTTGCTATCAAGAACGACAGTGAGACTAGCTTTATCTCCAGTTTTCTGTTCTGTTGCTTTCCACGGCAATTCACGGGCAAAACCATGTTGTTTGAGAGTATATTTTTGACCGTTATGAGTGTAAGTATTATCTGGTAGATTGCCACAAATAGGAAACAAAATTGGATTTCCACCTCTAACACTCAACTCAGGATGAGTAAAGCGTTCAGTATCCAGGTAGAAAATTTCTTGCCCTTGAATGCGCCAATGGGTGATGATCCCACCGCGTTCGGGTACGACTTCCAACTGAGAACCAGCGGCTTCATCAGAAAGAATATAGGTCTTGTACTGTTGCTGTTGAACTGCAATGCTAAACACAAATTTTAGTCCTGGGTATAAGGATAGTTAGGAGTTAGGAGTTGTGAGTTAGAAGTTAACAATTCCTAATTCCTAACTCCTCACTCCTAACTTTGTTATTCGTCTTCTGCAAACACGAAACGATATAACTCGCTGGGGTCTGGTTCTGGGCTGTTTTCGGCGAATTTAACGGCTTCGTCGATTACATCCTGAATTTTACGATCAATTGCTTTAATTTCTTCCTCATCCGCTAGATTTTGCTCCAGCAAATAAGCTGCCAACTTCTTAATTGGGTCACGGGCGAACCAAAATTCTTTCTCCGCTTTGCTTCGCATTTCATCTGGGTCAGCCAAGGAGTGACCCCGGAAGCGGTAGGTAAGCGCCTCAATTAATGTTGGGCCTTCACCTGCGCGGGCACGGGCTACAGCTTCTTGAGCCACGGCTCGAACTGCTAGCACATCCATGCCATCCACTTCCACGCCCACCATGTTAAAAACACTGGCTTTTTTATAAATCTCTGGCTGGGAAGTGGCTCGTTCGTGAGACATCCCAATGGCCCACTTATTATTTTCGACCACAAACAGAATTGGCAGTTTCCAGAGGGCTGCCATATTTAGTGTCTCGAAAAACTGACCGTTATTAGCTGCGCCATCGCCAAAAAAGCAAGCTGTCACTTGGTCAGCATTTTTATCTCCCAGGACTTCGCGGCGGTATTTGCTTTGAAAAGCCGCCCCAGCTGCTACAGGAATTCCCTCAGCCACAAAAGCATAGCCACCCAGCAAGCGATGTTCGGCAGAAAACATGTGCATGGAACCACCGCGTCCTTTGCTGCAACCTGTGGCTTTGCCAAATAATTCTGCCATTACCTCTCTTGCTGGTACTCCCGCACTCAGAGCATGAACGTGGTCGCGGTAAGTACTGCAAACGTAATCTTCACCCGGTCGCATCGACTGCACAACACCGCTGCAAACGGCTTCTTGACCGTTGTACAAATGGACAAAACCAAACATTTTGCCCCTGTAGTACATCTCAGCGCACTTGTCTTCAAACAAGCGCCCTAGTACCATGTCCTCATACAACCGTAGTCCTTCTTCTTTTGTAATATGCGTAGTGGCAGGATTAAATGTGGGTAAAGTACGCTCTTGAACCATTATTTTTGAGTATCCCTGTTGTACAACTTAAACTTAGGTCTTAAATAAGTTGGTCTGATAACACCTCGGCTTTTAACAGGCTAGCGTTTGTAAGACTCAACAATCAAACTTTATTTATGCACCAAAAAAGGGTCTTAGGGAATAGCTGAATTTTTAATTTTTGATTTTTAACTTTTCAGCTTATGCCCCGTGAGGATTTGACTCTAACGGCAACATCTGCCGCTTTGGGTTTTTCTCTCTCACCGAAAAAGTTCCCAGTAACAAGTGTTCGACTAGGAATCAGATCAGTTGCGATTAGTGAGTAATGAGTGAAAAGATTCATAAGTACTACGTCTTACTCATTACTTCTTACTCAGAACTCAGCACGGGCTAAACCTTAGCTATCCGCTAACAGCACTCAGCACTCCTAAATATTCCCCTTCATAGACTAGCAATCAAGATAGACTGCTTTCTGCATATCCATTAACAATTTAAAAAAAAGGAGGCAAAAATCTATAATACCCAAATAGGTAATTGTAATTAAAGGTAAATTATGATATGATTTCGTTCTCCTGTTATCAGGGTAAATCCCCAATAATGGTATTTTTGTTACCGAATCTAGTGGGAAAATCCCAAAAAAATCAATCATCAATAGATTCTTCTAGCCACAACAATTATGCCGTGATTAAAAGCGGTAGTTGTGGTTTGTGGTATCGAAGGCTGATAATAGTTGTGTTAAACAAAAATACTAAGAATTAAAACAAACAATTGAGGCTTTCTAGGCGAAAGCAAAAAATTAGTACTAGAATGTGACTCAAAATTTCGGGAAGGTACAAAACAAGTTGTTGCAATATACACTTGTAGAGTAAATTCTATACGGCATTTTTATGGCACGGTTTTACAGGCCTGGAAAGCTCTAGGTGAATTATGTTGATCACGGTGCAGGGGAAGTAGGCTGTGCGAATTCCGCTAGATTACTACCGAATTTTAGGACTACCGTTAGCGGCAAGTGAAGAACAATTGCGACAGGCATACAGCGATCGCATTGTACAATTGCCGCGACGTGAGTATTCTCAGGCAGCAATTTCTTCTCGTAAACAACTCATAGAAGAAGCTTACGTGGTTTTATCAGATCCAAAACAACGCAGTACCTACGATCAGCTTTATCTTGCTCACGCCTATGACCCTGATAACCTTGCTGCTGCCGCAGTAGCACTGGAAAATCGTCCAGAAAGCACCAAAAGGGGTAGTGATACCCAAAGTCTGGGCATCGAAATTAGCCAAGACGAATTAGTTGGCGCTTTATTAATTTTGCAGGAGTTGGGGGAATACGAACTTGTATTAAAACTAGGTCGTCCGTACCTGGTAAATAAAAATGGTGCTACAAGTGCAAGAAAGGGCAATAATTTAGCAGACGAAGAAATACACGAAAGTGCTGAACATCCTGATGTTGTTCTCACTGTCGCCCTTGCTTGTCTAGAATTAGGTCGCGAACAGTGGCAACAAGGTCATTATGAAAATGCCGCCATATCTTTAGAAACTGGTCAAGAACTGCTAGTACGCGAAGGATTATTCTCCAGTGTCCAAGCGGAAATTCAGGCGGATCTTTATAAATTGCGGCCATATCGAATTTTGGAGTTGTTGGCACTACCTCAAGAGAAGACTGCCGAACGAAGCCAAGGTTTAGAATTATTGCAAAATCTCTTAGAAGATCGTGGCGGGATTGATGGCACAAACAATGATGATTCTGGTTTAAACATAGATGACTTTCTGCGGTTTATTCAGCAGTTACGCAACCACTTAACAGTCGCCGAACAGCACAAGTTATTTGAAGCCCAAAGTAAACGCAATTCTGCTGTTGCCACTTACTTAGCTGTTTATGCTTTGATAGCACGGGGATTTGCTCAACGGCAACCAGCTTTAATTCGTCAAGCAAGGCAAATGCTCATACGTCTGGGTAAGCGTCAAGATGTACATTTAGAACAGTCGTTATGTGCTTTACTTTTGGGACAAACTGAAGAAGCAACTCGGGTTTTAGAACTTAGTCAGGAGTACGAAGCTTTAGCTTTTATTAGAGAAAAATCTCAAGACTCTCCCGATTTGCTACCAGGGCTGTGTCTATATGCAGAACAGTGGTTGCAACACGAAGTATTTCCCCATTTTCGAGATTTAGCAAACCAGCAAGCGTTTTTAAAAGATTACTTTGCTAACCAACAGGTACAAGCTTATTTAGAAGCACTGCCAACGGATGCAGAAACAACTAATGAGTGGGCTGTAATTAACCCCCAAAATTTTCCCCAGCCACAGACAAATAATTCGCCTTTCCCTAAAAATTCAACTAGGACTCCAAAGCAATTTAACCACAGCAGAACACCTGACCTAGATTTACCAGAAACACCAGAACATTTAAACTTCTCACCACCGATGTGGAATTCATCTGGAAGTGTCAAATCAGAGGTTCCTGCTGCTGAACGAACGAGCAGAGGCACTAATCAGAATTTGAACGGTTCAGCTAAAAGTGCTACACCTGCTCATAACCAAAAGCGTCGGCGAAGAAAACCTACTCCATCTAATATCCGGGAGCGTGTACCGGATAATCGTCCCCATTCTCGGCGTCCTCGGCGGCGGCGAACTTTTGCTAACACCATTGAAGGGAAAACACGGCTGGTATGGAGAGTATTTATTTCTTTAGTAAGTATTTTAGTTTTCTGGGTGTTAGCCACAACAACTTTTGGATGGTTAAAAAATCTGTTTTTTCCAACAAGATCAGCACCTCCTTCACAGTTGTTTGTACAAATAAATCAACCACCAATATCTATTCCCCCTCCAAATAGTCCACCACAAGGACTAGATGGCCCTTTAACAGATGCAGCGGCAGAGCAAATCATTCGCACTTGGCTATCTACTAAAGCCGAAGCTTTAGGGCCGAATCATGAGATTAATAATTTAGAGCAGATTCTAACTGGTTCAGCTTTGTCTCAATGGCGGGCGATCGCTCAACAGGCTAGGTCTGACAACCGCTACCGCAAGTACGACCATAGCGTAAAGGTAGAATCTGTAGAGAAAATTGATTTATTCGCAGATCGTGCCGCAGTGGTAGCTACGGTGAAGGAAGCGACGCAGTTATATGAAAATGGCCAGTTTAAAAACTCTTCTAACGATAATTTGCGAGTTCGGTATGATTTGATTCGACAACGAGGTAAATGGCTTATTCAAAGTGCATCTGTTGTGAATCAGATTATTAGATAAGTTGTAATGTTTAGGTTTCCAATACCCCTAACAAACTTTTCAACATCAAATAAGCAGAAGTTCCTCCTGGATCTTGATGTCCGATACTCCGTTCCCCCAGGTAGCTAGCCCGTCCTTTTTTCGCTTGCATTGGTATAGTTTCCTGCAACCCTTTTTGAGCTGCTACTACAGCCTGTTGCATAGCTTCCAGCGTTCCCTTGCTTTCTTCTACAGCTTGCTCAAAAGCAGCTACAGAGGGAGACAGCACATCCACCATTGTTTTGTCTCCTAGTTGCGCTTTACCACGTTGCAGCACCCCGTCTAAGCCTGCTTGGAGTAGTCCTAAAACATCTTGTTCTGTTAATTCTTGCTTCCCAACTACTGCTGTACTGGCTCGTAAAAACCAAGTGCCATAAAGAGGGCCACTAGCACCGCCAATAGAAGAAATTAAGGTCATACTCACAGCTTTGAGAATGCTGCTGATGTCCTTGTCTGTAAGAGTTGGTAACTGAGCGCTTACCTTTTTGAAGCCGCGATCCATATTGATCCCGTGATCGGCATCTCCGATCGCAGCATCTAATTCTGTCAAATAGGCTTTATTCTGCTCTATCTCGGTTGCATAAGCCTGTAACCAATGCAATATCTGCGGCTGACTCAACATATTAAAATAATTCGTAATTCGTAATTCGTAATTCATGATTATGAAATTCCCCAGCACCAACTTGGTGTTTTTACTGGTGCATCCCATAGGCGGATCATCTCATCATCTAATTTCAGCAGGGTAATGGAGCAACCTTGCATTTCTAGAGATGTGATGTAAGGGCCTATCAAGTTTCGCACAATTTGCAATCCTTGCTGTTCGCAGATTTGGGCGAGTTTGCGGTAAACAATATACAGTTCAGAAATCGGAGTTCCACCCATACTATTGACGAAAGCTAATAAGCGATCGCCTTTGGCAAATGGGAGGTTTGTTAGTTCTACATCTACCCATTCTCCTTTGTCTTCATCCCACTCGCGCAGTGTGCGGCTGTATGGTGCATCCTCAAGGAGCGATCGCGTTAAAATTTCGGTAATCTCATCTACTGCTTTGATAGCTGTGCGTTCTATTCCTGGCTCACCGTGAATACCGATACCTAATTCGATTTCGCGATCGCTCAATTCAAATGTCGGCGTTCCATTAGCGGGCACTGTACACGATGTTAGAGCAATTCCCATACTCCGACCATTCAGATTTACTTGGCGACATAAATTTGCTATTTGTGGCAAATCATACCCAGCCTCAGCCGCAGCACCACAAATTTTTTCTGCCAGTATTGTTGTTCCCACACCCCGCCGCCCTTGGGTATAGAGACTATCCTTGACTGCTACATCGTCATCAATCAAAATATTTAGCGATCGAATCCCCTCACTACGGGCTAACTCCGTTGCCATTTCAAAGTTCATCACATCGCCACTGTAATTTTTGACGATATAAAGGATACCTGAGCCTCCATCTACAAGCTTGGCTGCTTCTAGCATTTGGTCTGGAGTTGGTGAAGTAAAAACCTCACCAGGACAAGCTGCATCCAGCATTCCTTTGCCCACGAAACCAGCGTGCATTGGTTCATGTCCACTGCCACCACCTGAAATAATTGCTACTTTACCCGGAATAGGTGCATTGGCTCGATAGACAAAAGTCGGATCGTAGTTCAGTTTAATTAAATCGGAATGAGCCGTCGCCATACCTTCTAGACTTTCCCGCACAAAGTCTTCTGGCTTGTTGATCAGCTTTTTCATAATTCGTGTTTGGTTAAAAGGGTGCTAAAACTCAGGTTATAGCGCTTATGGTTTGTATGCAATATAGTGTTACCTCTCTCTAAATCTCTCTCCTAAAAGGCTACGGTGTACACACAAATCATCTGATCCCCCTAAATCCCCCTTAAAAAGGGGGACTTGAAGAAATTTCCCCCCTTTTTAAGCTATCCATTATAAACATCTTTCTTAACAGAAAATTTGACAAAATACAGAAGAAATGTAGTGTTTATAGCAAGAGCCGGAAGCAAAACAAAGTCAAACATGGAACAATGGATCACAAAAGAACTAGAAACAGCAGAATTAGGTGACACCAGAAGAACCAAACGATTGATGAAAATAGTGGAAAATTTAAGTGCCAAACCAGAAGCAAGTATTCCACAAGCGAGCGGGACATGGGCCGAAACAAAAGCCACCTATGACTTCTGGGATTCACCATACGTCAAACCATCGATGATTAGACAAGGACATCGGGATGCGACAGTAGAGCGAATCAGCAAGCAAAGAGTAGTCTTGGCAATACAAGACACCACAGAACTGAATTACACTTCTCACAAAGCCCTATCGGGAACAGGATATCTCGATAGTAAATATGCCCAAGGATTAAAAGTCCACTCTATCTTCACAGCCTCCGCACAGGGAGTACCATTAGGGATCATTGAGCAAAAAGTGTGGGCGAGGAAGGAAGAAGAATTAGGAAAAGCCGAAAACAGAAAACAAAAATCGACTCAGCAAAAAGAAAGTCAAAGATGGCTCGATGGGTTGAAAGCAACAGAATCAATCATCCCAGAATGGCTACAAGTAGTCACGATTGCCGACCGAGAAGCCGATATTTATGACTTATTTGCTTGTCCACGTCGTCCAGACTCAGATTTTTTGATTCGAGCTACACAAAATCGTTGTTTGGATGGTAGTGAACAGCATTTATGGGAAACATTGGAGTCTGTTGACTCACTGGGTACAATCACCCTAGATGTAAAACGCAATCCTACTCGACCTTCTAGAACTGCGCTCCTGACTCTCCGTTATCGCACGATTACCATTGCACCACCGCAAAATCGTCCCAAAACTGAACAACTAGCTCCCATCACATTACAAGCCATTTTAGTCACAGAAGTTGACCCGCCACCAGAGATAGAGCCGATTTGTTGGTTACTGCTGACTACTTTAGAAATTAGCACTCTCCAAGATGTCTTAAAGTATGTGCAATGGTACAGTTATCGTTGGTTGATTGAACGCTATCACTATGTTTTAAAAAGTGGTTGTGGAATTGAGAAGTTACAACTAGAAACCGCACAGCGCATCGAGATGGCTTTGGCTACCTATAGCATCGTTGCTTGGCGTTTGCTGTGGCTAATTTACTTAGCTCGTTGTGAGCCAACAGCTAATTGTGAACAGGTTTTAGAACCCCATGAGTGGCAAGTCCTCTATACAGCCATTCATCATCAATCTTATTCTCATACATCACCACCCACTCTAGCTGAAGTTGTGAATTGGATTGCTCGACTGGGTGGGTTTTTAGGTCGTAAAGGCGATGGTTTTCCTGGTGTGAAAGTTCTCTGGCGTGGCTTGACTCGATTACATGATCTCGTTGAAGGTTGGCAACTTTGTCAGTCTCTCCATCATTAATTAATGATTGCCTCATCTTTAGTCAATTTGTTGGGTGTGAGTACTTCCATTCCTCTCATTAGCTGTTTACACCAAAGTTGCCATGCGATAACTCTGACTTTTTGCCGTTTTTTTGAATTCTTATTTTTTTTCCGCATCATTGCTGATTTTTTTCTCTTCCTCCTCTACTACATAACACCTTATTTATGTCAAATTTTCTGTTAAGAAAGATGTTTATAATGGATAGCTTTTTAAGGGGGGTTAGGGGGGATCGAAACACTGTTAGACAACTTTATAAGACTTGTGTGTACTCCGTAGCCTTTTAGGAGAGAGACTTTGAATTTTCTCCCTTCCGGCATCGGGAAGAGGGTTAGGTTTTTATTGGGTTTTTCCAGATGATGTGAAAAGTCAGTTATTTAATGTCAATCCAAAGATTCCATTAACTCAATACACTTGTGCATCTGTTGGCGCATAGTTTCCCGATCGGCATGAAACCTTCGTCCATGACCTGGTAGCACCCATTCAAAAGAGTAATTAGCCAAGTTACGCATTGATTTAGTCTGTTCTGACCAAGAATACCAGCAGGCATTGTGGAATGCAGTCAGTTGCTGCAAGCTTTCTGACCAAGCGAGATGATCGCCAGTGAAGAGGAACTTATTTTTGTAAAGTAGGACGGTTTGTCCTTTGGTGTGACCGGGAACTGGAATAATTAAGAAATCTGGAGTCAAGGCAAATGGTTCGGAACCAGTTAGCTGTATTTCTACATTGCGAGTATCCGCAGTAATATCATCAGTGTGGAGGATGCGATCGCACTGAAAATGCTCGGCAAACTTTTGATGATCTGCCACATCATCCTTATGAGTTAGGTACATATAACGAATTGGCCCCAATTCTTCTAAACGCTTGACTAAAGGCGGCGTAAACCGGGGAGAATCCACCAAAATATTACCTTCTGGAAGTTGAATTAAATAGCTAGCAGCACCATAAGATTTTTCAGAATGATAGCCGCAGTGGTAAACATTTTCCGCTACTAATATTGGAAACTTTTCTTGAGCAACTTTGATATCTTTTGGTTTCTCAACTGTGCCAATAGAACTAGTAGGACATGCTAAAAGTGCTTCAAGTGCTGCTAATCTTTCTGCCTCATTCGCTGGTTGATGATAAACAGCCGATTGGTCATCAACATCATAAAATACTTCAGGAGCCATCCAGCGACAGGTATCACAATCAATACAGGTAGTATCTACATAAAAATCGCCGTTGACATTTTGGGGACGACGCTGATTTAAATGAGCCATATCAATCCTTTTGCTTCCAGGCGCTTGCTGGGGAGCGATAAACCTTATATCACTACGCTAGCAAAAGTAATTTGAGACTGTAGCCGCCACTAGAAGTAAATCTGCTCAAAAATATAAAGACTCGTAAAACCCACGAAGCAGAAATTGGGAAAACTCAACATATAGACTATCTGCTGATATATTCCCAAATATGCTTTACTGTTCTAATTCCAGTTGTGCAAATCCTTTTACCCCTGATGACAATAAGTTTTGCATTAAGTGTGGAAAAATACTCACACCATTATTCAGAAACCGTTTTCGGGTAATACGACTTTTGGGTGAGGGTGGATTTAGCAGAACTTATGAAGCTAGGGATGCAGATAAAATAGACGAACCTTGCGTAATTAAGCAATTTGTCCCTCAATTTGAAGGAACGGCTGCACTTGAGAAAGCAACAGAGTTATTTAAGCAAGAGGCGAAGTGTCTGTATGATTTGGGAGAACACTCGCAAATTCCCCGTTTAATTGCTTATTTTGAACAGGATAAACGGCTGTATCTGGTGCAAGAGTTGATTGAAGGACAGAATTTATTACAAGAGTTGCAGCAGCAGGGAGCCTTTAGCGAAGAAAAGATAAAACAGCTTTTAACTGACTTATTGCCTATCCTGAAGTTTATCCATGAACGCGGTGTAATTCACCGAGATATCAAGCCAGAAAATATCATGCGCCGTCTGGATGGCAAGTTAATATTAATTGATTTTGGTGTTTCTAAACAAATTACAAAAACTTTTGTAGGTGTTGGCACAACAGTAGGAACGCCTGGATATACCCCATTAGAACAAATGCGTGGTCAAGTTTTCCCTGCAAGCGATCTTTATAGTTTTGGTGTAACTTGTATTCGGCTGTTAACGCAATGTTTACCAAAAGCAGATGGTTCTGATGAACTTTATGATCCGCTCAGGGGTTGCTGGATTTGGAGAAAATACTTACCACAAGGTAGAAGTATTACTCCTGAATTGGGGCAAGTTTTAGATAAGTTAATTCAGGATTATGTGAAGGAACGCTATCAATCTGTTGATAAAGTAATACAAGCTCTTAATGCTGAGAATCTAAATTCAGCAGTAGGGATAGATTATACAATTTTGGAAAAGTTACTAGCATCTGGCAAATGGCGAGAAGCCGATCAAGAAACTTGGAAGCTTATGCTGAAAATATCTCATCGAGAAAAAGAAGGTTATCTCAGAGTAGAAGATATCGAAAAGTTTCCCTGTTAAGACCTCTTAACTATTGATAGCTTGTGGGTAAAATACAGTAATGGGCGCTTTGGTTTTAGTATTCAAAAGCAAATATGGGACAGCGTTGGGGGAAAACTTGATTTAGATTTTAAAACTTGGAAATATTTTGGAGAGTGTCTAGGTTGGCGAATTAAAAATAATTGGAAGCTTTATGATTCTCTATCATTTACATTAACTGCTCCGGCTGGACAACTACCCAGAGCAGTATGGAGTATGAGAATAGTTGGAAGAAGAAAAAGACTATCTGCCCTTACATCAAAGCTTGTGAATTGTAAAATTTAGTAGTTAAGGAAAGATTCGCTATGACTGAAATTGTATTTCTCGTTGAAGATGATCCAGATGGTGGTTATACAGCAGTAAGTAAGTCGGCGGGAAAATTTATAAGTATGTAACGAAAATTTAACCAGAG
>NZ_CAWUDN010000089.1:0-34025 GCF_963920915.1 Nostoc sp. PCC 9305 | reverse complement strand
TGATGGCATTATCTAGACTTCATAGATGATTCTTTTTGTCAATGCGTAAGTCCTACATTCGATCTACCTTATTCTCTTACAGGTAAGTATTAGATGCAGTGCAGTATCAGTCTAAAGCAAGATATTAGGGTATACGTAGGTATTGTATTAGGTCTTTGATATAGTTACTTTAGCTGGCATCGGCTGTAGAGAGATTTTTAAACTGCCATCGCTATTTTCTGCCATTAGTGAGATTTATCAACCTCGACTCTAGACAGTTAAATATGTACAAATTTGCCCCAGCTTGGGAGAAGGAGCAAATAGTCTTTGGTGCTGCGCGACCTGGATACACTGACAAGAATGTTCAAGATTGGATAGAATTCATAAAGCGCCAAGATATCAAGCGTGTTTGCTGTCTTCTTGATGAACAACAGTTAGCTTCTTACTCCAATCTTCTAAACACATACAAACAGGAATTTGGGAATCAGGTGGTTTGTTGGGTACCAATTGCAGATTTCCATCTATGTGATTTAGAAACTCTCACACAGAAAATACTTCCTTTCTTAATAGAAGCAGATAAAGAAAATGAGAAAGTCGTTGTCCATTGCTCTGGTGGAATTGGAAGTACTGGACATATATTAGCGGCATGGCTAGTTAGTGTCCGAGGATTATCAAATCAAGCTGCAATAAATGCTGTCAAAAAAACAGGTAGAAATCCTTATGAAGCTGAGATCGCTGCTGTATTTAGAGGTAGAAATCCCTTGACAGTTGTAAAAGAGCTTAACGCGCTTCTAAATGATTGTCGTCTCGCAGTGAATAAAACATTTTGATGCTATCATCCTGTTTAATCAGTCTATTGATGAGATAAATTCTATGGCAATGATTCTAGATAAAGTAGTTCCTTTTGGGAGGTCAATGGATGAATATATAAAAATATTCAATTTAACAAATGCAGATTTAAATAAAAGCATTATTGGAATTGGGGATGGGCCAGCAAGCTTTAATGCAGAAATGACAAGTCAGGGTAAAAGTGTAGTTTCTGTTGACCCACTATACCAATTTTCCAGTGATGAAATATTGAAAAGGTTTGATGAAGTGGTAGATAATATCATTAATCAAGTCAAGGCTACATCGAATGATTGGGTATGGAGCTATCATAAATCTCCAGATGATTTACGACACAATCGCGTGAAAGTTATTCGAGAATTTCTGTCTGATTATGAAACTGGCAAAAAAAGCAACAGATATGCAGTCGGTGAATTGCCAAAATTAGCATTTAATAATCAAGAATTTGAGATAGCCCTTTGTTCACATTTATTGTTTTTATATTCAGACCATCTCGATTACAATTTTCATCTAGATTCTATAGGTGAGATGCTCCGTATTGCTAAAGAAGTCAGAATATTTCCCCTCTTAACTTTAATGTGGGAACATTCACAACATTTAGATGAAATCGTAAAATATTACACTTCAAAAGGTTACAAAGTAGATATTGAAAAGGTTGAATATGAACTACAGCCGGGTGGAAATAAAATGTTGAAGATAACCAGAGATGTTATATAGTTTATACTCATAGAAAATGGGTATAACCATTACAGTGGAATCTCATAACCATCGGGTATATACGATTATTCGGCAAACATTTCTGCTAAGGTATCCAAAACTGCTTTTTGTTCATCAGAGTTAATCTGACCTAGCTTTTTTACTAATCGAGTTTTGTCAACTGTACGAATTTGATCTAGAACGATTTGCCCATCCTTACCTTGAAACTGACAAGCAGCACGAGTCGGATAAGACTGTCCTTTAGTTGTCATCGGAGCAACAATAACCGTGGCAATATATTTATTCATCTCATCTGGTGAAATTACTACACAAGGTCTTGTCTTCTGAATCTCACTGCTAATGGTTGGGTCGAGGTTAACCAAAAACACATCAAATCGATTGACTACCACTCCCACTCTAGATGCTCCCACTCTGTAGTTACGGCATCATCGAGCAGTGCATCGTCGTGTTGCTTCGCCATTCTTGCAAATGCTTCATCCCACCCCTTACGCGATTTAGAGGCAGCACGGACAATTAGGTGACAATCTTGAATTTCAATTTCCACCTCTTCACCAATACCACTTTGTTCCAGCAGAAGTTTAGGAATGCGGATACCTTGAGAATTCCCAATTTTAACAATACGGGTTCTAATTGCTGTCCCCATGAGAATACTTGTCCTTGATTGTAATTACATTGTGATTACTAATCAGGCTTTTGTCAAGAAGCGCTCAATTTTTCAATAATTTTTAATGCGTAGGCGTAGCCAGCCGTAGGCATCGCTCTCAAAATTACCAGATGCGATCGCTCTGCTGGTATATAGTTTAATATGCTCCAGGCTAGCCCTTTGTGGTTACTAGTCTTTAGTCGTCTCAGAGTTATCCAGTACTTCACCAAGGGTCTGCTGTGCAGTGTGACGGATATGAAGAACACGCACTGTCGGGACTTCTTGTCCTGCCAAAATTGTGAAAATTATTCGGTATGAGTTGCGTCCTCGACCGTAAAGTATCTGGCGAATTTCTTGGCTAAAATAATCATTTTCTCTAGCTAGAGAACATCGGCTTGGCATTTGCGATAAAGACTCAATGACTTGTAGTAATCCTGCATACCACTGACTTGCCCTTTCAGGATAAGTAAGTTGAGATAACTGCAAAAATGTGCTGTCTGCTTCTGCTTCAGCTAAACTAGAGATTTCAATGCGGTATTTCATGAATCGGCTGGCAGATTATACTTGCGACGCTGCTCGTCAGCAAAATCATCAAATGAACGGAATCTACCTGCTTCAAAGTCTTCTAATCCTTGCTGAATACCCTTAATAGCTGCTTCTGAGTCTTGTACCTCCCACTCTAGGACAGCCTCTAGCAATTGGGCTGCAACGAAACTAACATCTTGCCCTTGCTGTGCAGCTTTCTCGCGCAGTCGTGCTTCTAATTCTGGGCTAAGGGAAACAACGATCGCCATAATCGGATATTTTGTGGAAGGTTTATAGATATGATCTTATTTCAGAATATCTGATAAAGCTGCGTAGGCGTAGCCAGCCGTAGGCATTGCTCTGGGCACAACAACTTAGGCTGTCACCATTGACCGTAATGAATCAGGGGATGCTGGCTCAAAATGTAACACCATAATTTGCTCTGGGCGTAAACCGACAGATTCATAAGTGCGGCCAGAGCGATCGCTAAATTCAACCTCAAACGCAGCACCGCCAGCTAATAATTCTACTACTGTGCCAACTTGACCACGGTACAGGTTGTATTTAGGCAGATCAACTGTCAGTGCTACTACATCCAGCAACTCAATTCTACTTTTATTCATACTTCATCACTTTGGTGGAGGCAAGGAACCCCTGAAATCTCCGCCGTCCCAATCAGATCCATCAAGCCAGCCATCATCCTCAGCATCCCACAACAACATATATACAAGTAACAAGGTATTGATAAATCGCTCTACAGGAATTTCCCAATGTTTAGCCATCTTGTCTAATTTCACTTTTGTTACTGAATTCGATGATGCAAAACATTGCAACACATCATCGTGGCTACAAGACCATCCAGAAGTGAATTTATCAAAATAAGGTTTATATTTCTCTGTTGGATGACCTTTCTTAAAGTTAGTAAAGCGAACTTCTTTAAAGAAGTCTAGTTTTAGACCAGCAACAAGCCCATCAGAATCTTTACCATAAATATAGTAATAAAGTGAAATACCTTGACCATTAAAACTGCGAGTAGCGCGAATAATTCTGGGAGGGACGAAATCATCTCCCTCGAAATCTGCAAGAACATCCTTTATTGCCATATAGACCGTATTCAGTACTCAAGTATTATTCTTAGGATTTCCAAACCAGAACAAAGCGTTACATTATGACATGAACAAGATTTATAAAAAGGATACGGTTCGATTTATTTACCTGATTATCACTTGGCGATGCTCAAGCTGCTTAGAATAGTAGTGATAGAGAGGATTATAATTATGAACGTCGTTATTCCTAATGAAATATTAACCGCAACTCGGATGACTGAAGGCGAAATGAAGCAGGAAATTGCAGTGATGCTCTTTCAAAAAGAAAAGTTAACCCTAGCTCAAGCCAGCCGATTTGCAGGCATGAATCGTATAGCATTTCAGCATCTACTTGCAAGCCGTCAAATCTCAGTGCATTATGGGGTCGAGGATTTTGACCAAGATATAGAAAACTTGCGGGCGATGGGTAGACTGTGATCATTGTCAGTGATACTTCACCCATTAATAACCTCGCCGCCATTAACCATCTTCATTTACTACAACAGCTTTACGGAACAGTCCTAATTCCTGAAGCTGTCTACCGAGAACTGACTGATCCCAACTTTCCAGTTGCAGGTGCAATTGAAGTCCAAACTTTTATCTGGATTCAAACTCGTCCAGTTCAAGATCGAACATTGGTTGAAGCACTCAGCAATGAACTGGATATTGGTGAAGCTGAAGCGATCGCTCTAGCGTTGGAAATGAAAGCAGAGCAAGTTTTGATTGATGAACGTCGTGGCCGCACGGTTGCAGCTAGGCTAAATCTTGGTTACACAGGGATTTTAGGAATTTTGGTTGAAGCTAAAAGCCAAAGGCTGATTTCTGCTGTGAAACCTTTGTTAGATGCTCTGATTAACCAAGCAGGATTCTGGGTGGCAGAACCTTTATACAATAGAGTTTTGCAGCTTGTTGATGAAAATTAAATGCGGCATAGACTTTCTAACTGAGCAGCAGTAGGGATTCTGAACATTTCTTCACCTATTGACTATCCTAGCAAGTGTTTGCGGTCAATTTTTCAGTAATACTTCGCCCATCAAGAACCTCGCCGCCACTCTACTGAATTTCTTTTTACTCTGATTCAACTTTATGCCAGAAGTCTATTGACTTCTGGTAAATCTATTGAGAAGCTAATAGTTAGATTTACTAATTAATAGAAGTGCATCAAACTTGTGACAATACTGACGGGAAAAATAAATCGATCGCAATCTCCTAGCGAACCAAAACGGTTGATTTTGGAAACTCAGGGACTCACACGCCGTTTTGGTAAGTTAACCGCAGTTAATAACCTGAGCATATCTGTGGAACAAGGTGAAGTATTTGGGCTGCTTGGCCCCAATGGTGCAGGGAAAAGTACAGTTATCAAAATGTTGACAACTTTGCTGCCTATCAGTGCAGGGAAAGCAACCTTAGCTGGCTATGACGTGGCTCGTCAACCAAATCCTGTGAGACGAGCTATCGGCTATGTCCCCCAGGCGCTCTCTGCTGATGGTAGTCTCACGGGTTACGAAAATCTCTTAATCTTCGCCAAGCTGTATGGAATACCTGCCAAAGGACGCGATCGCCGCATCTATGAAATTCTAGAATACATGGGTTTGCAAGATGCGGCAAAACGCTTGGTACGAAACTACTCTGGTGGGATGATCCGCAAGCTGGAAATTGGCATATCAGTTCTACATCAACCCCAAATTTTGTTTCTTGATGAGCCGACTGTCGGACTAGATCCCATCGCTCGAACTCAAGTATGGCAACTTGTACTACAACTCGGTGCTGATTACGGCACAACTATATTTTTAACAACCCACTTTTTAGAAGAAGCGGATAGTTTATGTAACCGAGTGGCGATTATGCAGCAAGGTGAAGTCGTTACTACAGGTACACCAAACGACTTAAAAGCTTCTTTAGATAACCCAAATGCAACTTTGGATGATGTCTTTATTCACTATACAGGCGACCAGTTAACATCAGGAGTCAACTACCGTGACACAGCAAGAACCAGACGTACTGCTCAACGGTTGGGTTAAAGCACCACCCACTGTCCGAGTAAATTTGATCTCTGCAATTAAAGAGCTAGTTACGAAAACCCTGGCGATCGCAGAATTAGAAATACGTAAACTCCGCCACGATCCCACTGATTTAGTCGTTCGGGCTGTGCAACCAGCTTTATGGCTGCTAATTTTTGGGCAAGTTTTCGCTCGAACTCGCGCGATTCCTACAGGGAACTTACCCTATTTGGACTTTATTTCTGCTGGCATTTTGGCTCAGAGTATTCTGTTCGTGGCAATTTTCAGTGGTGGAATGACGCTAATCTGGGAGCGAGATTTAGGCATTGTCCATAAATTTTTAGCTAGTCCTACGCCTCGCGTGGCGATGGTGTTGGGCAAAGCCCTGGCGTGTGGGGTGAGGTGCTTATCTCAGGTAATATTCATTTACGGATTAGCATTTTTATTAGGTGTCAAACTAAATCTTCATCCCCTAGCTATTCTCCAAGTACTCCTGCTAGTCATAATGGGGGCGGGAACATTTTGTATTTTTTCATTAATTATTGGCTGTTTGGTGAAAAGCCGAGAAAGGATGACGGGTATTGGACAATTGTTAACCATGCCGTTATTTTTTGCGAGCAATGCCATCTATCCGATTTCTTTGATGCCCAGTTGGTTAAAGTTCATTTCCCATTTAAATCCGTTGACTTATCTGGTTGACGGGTTACGCAGCACCATGCTGTTAAACGGCACTAGCATCTATGGCTTTGGTCTGGATTGTACAATTCTCTTATTCACATTAATCATTTTGGCCATCCTTGGTGGAAAACTTTATCCACGGGTGGCCATGTAACTAGGAGAACAACAAGCCCATGACCTTGGATAAACCTAATCAAGGTGCAACTTCCGAAGAATGTGCCGCTAGAGTAATGGAGACAGTTCCATTAGTGATGCGGTTTATCCGAGCGGATATGCGTGCCCATAGTGCCGCTTTTTTATCTATACCTCAATTGCGATCGCTAGCATTTATCAACCGCAATCCTGGGGCTTCATTATCTGATCTGGCAGAGCATTTAGGTGTCACCTCTGCCACGGCATCAGCAACCATAGAACGCTTAGTACAACGCGACTTTGTGAAACGGATTGCCCATCCTCAAGAGCGGCGGCGGGTGCTGCTCAATTTAACTGAAGATGGAAAACACCATCTCAAGCAATCCCAAGATCAAACTCGCGCTCATATTACCGATTTGCTGACAGGTCTTTCAGAAGACCAAATTTCCAACATTGAAGAAGGCTTAACTCTACTAAAAAATGTCTTCGAGAAAACAGAACTCAAAGCCCCATAACTTTGAGGTTGCACAGCACGATCCCTTTGCAGCCTTTAAGTTTCGAGACTATCGGCTATTTACCATCGGACGGCTAGTACTGTTCGTAGGGTCGCAAATGCAAACTGTAGCGATTGGCTGGGAACTCTATGAGCGGACTAACTCAGCGATCGCTTTAGGTGGTGTAGGACTGGCGCAAGTCTTGCCGATGATTGCTCTCACATTGATTGTCGGACATGTAGCCGATCGCCGCGATCGCAAACTCACCATGTTACTGTCGGTAATACTGCTAGCCCTCTGCTCGCTGGCTTTAGCAGTTCTTTCCTATACTCAAGGTGCAATTTTTCTAATTTACGCCTGTTTGGTATTAACAGGTGTTGCTAGGGCATTCCTCAAACCTGCCAGTGATGCTCTGATGTGGCAATTGATACCTGTCACAGCTTTCACCAATGCAGCCACTTGGAATAGTAGTAGCTTTCAGTTAGCCGCAGTTATCGGCCCAGCCTTCGGGGGATTCGGGATTGCGCTATTGGGAAGTGCTACAGGAGTTTATGTATTAGCAGCGATCGCAGCGTTGCTGTGTTTTATGTTAACGCTGGCGATTAAAGAGCAAAAAGCCATCCGCACAACTGAGCCAATTTCATTCAAAGCGCTCTCAGCCGGCGCTAAATTTGTTTGGCAGAATCAGTTGATTTTAGCAGCGATTACATTAGATATGTTTGCAGTATTGTTGGGTGGTGCGATCGCGCTCCTCCCAATTTTTGCCAAAGATATTTTACATGTGGGACCAGTGGAGTTGGGATATCTCCAAGCAGCCCATTCCATCGGTGCTTTAACTATGGCCATTACCCTGGCGTATTTACCACCGTTACGCAAAGCAGGCCCGTCCTTATTGTGGTCAGTCGTTGGCTTTGGCGTTGTCACAATTATCTTTGGACTTTCTCGTTCCTTTTGGCTGTCTATGTTAATGTTGACCCTTGGTGGCGCACTAGATAGTATTAGCGTTGTGATTCGCCATACATTAGTTCAAATCAGAACACCGGATCATTTGCGAGGTCGGGTTGCTGCTATTAATAGCGTGTTTATTAGTGCCTCAAATGAATTAGGCGGCTTTGAGTCTGGCTTGACTGCTGCTTTATTTGGCCCAGTGATTTCTGTTGTGGGTGGTGGAATTGGCACAATTGTAGTAGTGATTGTTACAGCTATGATTTGGCCGGGAATTCGCAAGTTAGGAGCTTTGCAAGAGTATAAATAGAAGTACTGGTCTATTAGATATCAGATAACAAAAATCCCACTTCAGCAAGAGATAACAATCACAATCTTCTAGCTTTTATACGGGTGGGATTTGTGTTTGTGCCTTCAGTTGGAACACCATACTTAGAAAGGTCGAAACTGCCTTCTTTTGGGAACTTAGCAAAATCGAATGTGTCAGCCGTTGGTATATCAAATGCGCCTCCAGATGCAAACGGAGCGCTGACGTTCGTATACCTAAAAAATTACCTAGAGTGGGAGGGCAATAAAGCTGTTCCTTGACTGCTAGGTGCAGCGTCTCGCTCAGAAGGATGCAAAGAGGCAAGCTATGCAGAGTCTCTTATCGAGAATAAAAGGAAGAGATAAGTTAAGATTTATTCGGCGCAAGTTTAGAGACAGTTAGTATTATTAGTTACTACAATTGCCTTGCAGATGCTTTAGATTGGCTCAAAGCAATCTTAGTATAATGGTAGATATAAGCCCTGTTTCTAAATCTCAATTTTGAATAAATACTATATATTGTTTTTATAGGTGAGTATTATGAGCAATAACCTTCCAGCAGACGCTAGAAAAGGTTTTAACTTAGCGGAGACTTCAATTCATAAGGAGTCGCCTTTTGTGGAAAGTGATGGATTGCTCTTGTATAAAGATGGGTACAAGACTCCAGAATTTTTAAGCTCATCTTTTTGCATACATCTATTTGCTGAACGAGTTATCGTAGATCACTATGTACTGTTGTTTCCTGACTCAGAAACTCTTACAGACTATGCTAAAGCTCTAATAAATTATAATGCCAAAATCACCGAAGGCCCAGGAAAATGGCCTGATGATTTTTGTCCTGAGCAAAACCTATTGCCTGAAGATGCAAGTATGTACTTTCTCTCAGCCTTAATGCCGTCAGGAATGATTTTGGTACTCCTTGCGCCTAACGCCCCAGATGAACAGATTGCTAGCTTATTCCAGGAGCAAGGTTTTAATACTGTCCATCACGTTGCCATTCTTGTTGATGATATCTATACAGCAGCAGAAGTATGGCAGAAGAAAGGCTTTATTCCTCTGTCTCTAACTCCGCAAGAAGATGATTCCTTGTGCCAATGGTTTTTCCGCAACTGGGCAGGGCAAATTATAGAGCTAATCTGTCGGCAAGGTATGAGTAAAGAGACCTTTTCCTGTGAGAATATTGCTGGTTTACGCCTTTCAGAATTGGCAGCCTAAATTTATAATTCGTAATTCGTAATTCGTAATTCGTAATTCGTAATTCGTAATTCGTAATTCGTAATTATTTGGTCAATTATGCTTTCCACGACGATGATTAGCAGCTTGTAATAATAGAGATTCTGCAAAAGCGATCGCATCAGTTGCAGATTTACCACCAGCCAACTGCGCTAGTTCTTCCCGACGGGTGTTTAAATTATCCAAGGTAGTAACTCTAACAACGGTACGCTGTTCGCCATTGTCATTGTTGGCTTTTTTACCTTTGCCTTGATTGATAGTTTGCTTATCTACACGAAAATGCCGATCGGCCATTGCCGCAACTAAAGGTTGATGGGTAACACATAACACCTGGTTGCGTTGACTTAACTGATATAATTTTTCCGCGATCGCTTGGGCGACTCTTCCCGAAACCCCGACATCAATTTCATCAAATACCATTGTCCCAGCAACATCAACTTGAGAAAAACAAGCTTTTAAAGCCAGTAAAAAGCGGCTCATTTCCCCACCAGAGGCAACTTCTGTTAAAGGTTGCAATGGTTCTCCAGGATTGGAACTAAATGTAAAAGTAATTTTATCTGCTCCCATCGCAGTTGGAAAAGCTGGTAATATTTCAACCAGAAATTTCACCTTTTCCATCGCTAGGGGCTTGAGTTCAGCTATCAAACGTGATTCTAAATTAGCAGCCGCCTTACTCCGCAATTGAGTTAACTGATTACTTGCTTGGGTAAGTTTCTCAAAACAGGCCTTTTCTTGCTGTTCCAGACTTTCGATAGATTGTTCGCTGTCGTTAAGTTGGGCTAATTCTGCTTGGATGCGTTGGTAGTAAGCGATCGCTTCGGTAAGTGTCGGCCCATACTTGCGGCAAATTTGCTTTAATTCCTGAATCCGTTCTTCCACCTCTTCCAATCGCTGCGGATCGGCTTCCAAACCATCCCCATAAGCATTAATTTGCCTTCCCACTTCCATTACCGCAGCTTGCGCGTCCCTAACCAACTCCAACAAATGTTGTAGTTGGGTATCATATTCCACCATGTCATTTAATATCGCCTCACTATCTCCCAGTAAATCTCCTGCGGCTGGGGTTTCATGATCGTTTTGATACAAAGCCTGATAAACCTTGTAACTCATCTGTTGCAAATCGACGACATGATTCAGACGTTCCCGTTCTTGTCCCAACTGTTCCAATTCATTAGGTTCGCTGAGATTAGCTGCTCCCAGTTCTTGCACTTGATAAGTGAGCAAGTCGAGTTGTTGCAACCGTTCCCGTTCTGATGTCCGGCGTTTTTCTAGTGCTAAATGCGCCTGTTGGTAACTACTAAAGCTCGTGGCGACTTTATGACGCTGCTGCATCAGGGAGTCACCCCCATACAAATCTAACCAGTCCCGGACTTGTGCAGATTGTCCCACTTGCACCGTTTGACCTTGAGCGGTAATTTCCACCAAGCGATCGCGCATTCCTGCCATGATTTGCCGATTTACCAACACACCATTCACCCGCGATCGACTACGGACATTACTCGCAGTAGCTGTGATTTCTCGGCTAATGACTACAGAATTTTCATCAAGCAAATCTATTTCTTGTTCGGTCAACCAAGCCGCTAGGGGGGCGTTTGAGGTGAAAGTAGCCTCAACCATCGCCCGACTTGTCCCCGTGCGAATGACTCGACTAGAGACTTTACCGCCCAAAGCGGCATCAATGGCATCCAAGATAATCGATTTTCCAGCGCCGGTTTCACCTGTTAACACATTTAGTCCCGCGCCAAATTCTAATTCCAGTTGGTCAATAAGGGCAAAGTTTTCAATTCTCAGGCAAAGCAACATCAAGCCAAATTCTCCATGAGGGCAGATGCCGGATACTTCTAACTTACAAGACAATAAGTATGATCTTTCAGCAACTAGCAATACCTACTACTATTGAACTAGTATGCCCGTTTAAGTGTAGCAGACCTATTAGTACTAGGGAGTAGGAGGAGAGGAGGAAAAAATAACCAATGCCCAATGCCTGATTCCCAATACCCAATTTCTAAACATATTGTTACAATACTTAATGTGATCGTTCTGACTGGTGGCCTTCTTCATGATTGTTAAGACACTTCCCCCTAGTTCCCGACCGATTCAGGAGGACAGTCGCAACGGCGAACTGGACGTTATTGATCTAGTACCAGAAAATGGTACACCAAACTTAGTTGTGCGCTCGCCAAGACTCTTAGCAGCCCAACAATTGAGAACAACAGCCCAACCTGAGATACTTTACGATCCCGTGGGCATAGCGGCGCATTACCAAAAGAGACGCCTGCAAGTTTTACGGCGGATTTTCGCCGTGTTGGGGCCGACTCTATCCTTTGTTTTTGGATTGTGGTCGGATAGTAAACGGGGAATTGTTGTCAAAAATGACCGCCGCCGAGCCACTCAGCTACGAGTATTGCTGACCCAATTAGGGCCTGCTTACATCAAAATTGGCCAAGCTTTGTCCACCAGACCGGATCTAGTTCCTCCCGTATACTTAGAAGAATTAACTAAACTACAAGACCAATTACCGCCTTTTCCCAACGAAATTGCTTACCAGTTTATCAAAGAAGAATTAGGCGCACCTCCAGAAGAGGTTTACGCCGAACTGTCAGCCCAGCCAATTGCTGCGGCTTCATTGGGGCAAGTATATAAAGGTAAGCTAAAAACTGGTGAAGAAGTCGCTGTTAAAGTTCAACGCCCCGACTTAAGAGAGGGAATCACCATTGACTTGTATATCTTGCGTAACCTCGCCGCTTGGGTGCAGAAAAAGGTTAAACGGGTAAGAAGTGACTTAGTTGGGATTCTCGATGAATTAGGCGATCGCATCTTTGAAGAGATGGACTACATCCATGAGGGTGAAAATGCCGAACGATTTTTTGAGTTATACGGTCATATAAAAGACGTATACGTTCCGAAAATTTACTGGGAATACACCAATCGTCGTGTCCTGACGATGGAGTGGATTAACGGCACTAAATTAACCCAGACAGAAGAAATTAGCGCCCAAGGCATAGATGCTCGTTATTTAATTGAAGTGGGTGTGCAGTGTTCCCTGCGCCAGCTGCTAGAACATGGATTTTTCCATGCAGATCCCCACCCTGGTAACTTGTTAGCAACAACGGATGGCAAATTAGCTTATCTCGACTTTGGGATGATGAGCGAGATTAAGCCACCACAGCGTTATGGTTTGATTGAAGCGATCGTTCATGTCGTCAACCGCGATTTTGAAGGATTAGCAAAAGACTACGTTAAGCTAGATTTCTTATCACCAGAAACCGATTTAACACCAATTATCCCAGCTTTTGCGAGAGTCTTTGCTGATGCCGAAGGAGCCAGTGTTGCCGATCTTAATATTAAAAGCATCACCGATGAACTATCGGCTTTGATGTATGAGTATCCTTTCCGTGTACCGCCCTACTACGCCTTAATTATTCGCTCCCTCGTGACGCTCGAAGGTATTGCAATATATATAGATCCCAACTTTAAAGTTCTTAGCGAAGCTTATCCCTACGTTTCCAAACGCCTGTTAACAGACCCAGCACCGCAATTAAGAGCATCATTGCAAGATTTGTTATTTAAAGATGGCAGATTTCGCTGGAACCGCTTAGAAAACTTGTTAAAAAATGCGCGTAATAGTCAAGACTACGACTTTAATTTAGTACTGAATCAGGGGATAGAATTTCTGTCATCTGAACGCGGTGCTTTTATTCGTGACAAACTAGTAGATGAATCTGTTAACGGACTTGATGCTTTAGGTAAAAATGTTTTGCATAACTTTACCTCCTTGTTGCGAGAACGCGTAGGATTGACAGCAGTAAATAAAACTCCAGCAGCTACAGTTGAACAACAACAAACCTTAGAGCATATCAAACGTATATTAGGTATTCTCCGAGAAACAAGAGGCTTTGACCCAGTGCAAATTACATCCCAAATTGCCCAGTTATTGGTAAATTCAGATGTACAACGTTTAGGTCAACAAATAGCCAACCGCTTCACGCAGAAAGCTGTAGCCAGGTTAATTCGGCAATTATTGGCATCTTAGTAAAAATTATGAGTTAAAAACTTTATTTAACTCATAAATCATTCATTCTAGCAACTATATAACCCAACTCTTCTAGCTTTTGTAAGACCTTAGTTGCACTTTGAGCAACGCTTTCCTGGTTAGTTTTGCATTCGACTTCAGGGCAGAGTGGTATTTCATAAGGATCATCAATACCAGTGAAGCGCTTAATTTCCCCTGCTCTTGCTTTTTTATATAACCCTTTTACGTCTCGTTGTTCACAAACTTCTAATGATGCGTTGACGTAAACCTCAATGAAAAATGGAGTAATTTGGCGCACTTCTTCCCGAATTTCGCGGTACGGTGAAATTGCCGAAACCAATACAATTACATTATTTCTAGCAAGAAGATGAGCTACAAAGCCAATGCGCCGAATATTCTCCTCTCGATCCTCTTTGCTGAAACCCAATCCTTTGCATAGGTTTTGACGTACCGCATCACCATCCAGAACTTCAACTCTGTACCCCTGTATCCGCAGTTCCTTCTCCACGAATTGACAGATAGTAGTTTTACCTGCACCACTCAGACCGGTGAACCATACTGTTACACCATACTCTTGTTGTCTCATCCTACTTTCGTCGTACATTTTAAATGACACACCAAAAAAGCTTTTTTAGGTAATTGTGGGTCAAATAGTAATTTTATTTTTATAATCCTTTTTTAGTAGGAATTTCAGCCATTGCAAGGCAACTCGTGTCAGGCTTGCTACTTTTACCTCTACTGATTTCGATTGAAAAATCGCATATTTATACGTATTTAGGCTAAAGATTTAATACAAACAATGATGATGTATATGACAGGCTACACCTACGCATTTTCTCAAGCCTAACAACGGAATTTGCCGCTATATTAATAAAACTTGATGATCGAGGTTTCAAATTATTAAAGTTTTAACTAATTTTTACATTCAGTATATATACAGTTTATTTTTAAATAGAATAGTCTTTATTATAACAGTAGATTACTAAACAAGATTTACCGCTAGGACATTATAAAAAACTAAGTTCAAAATATCTGCAAAGTTATATCCAGTATAGCTTGATGGCGGCACGACCCATTATCTGGGGGCGATTCTTTTAGGTGCTGTTTCTGGTACAGACTTGTTTATTGACAATGATGGCACGCTTAGTGGTCTGTGTGATTAATTCTGAGAGTTTCGTAGTGAGCGATTTATCAGTCAATTTCAAGGATTTTAGCCCTGACTACAAACTTTCACAACTCATTAAAACCAATGACATCAATCACCAGTACACCTTGGCATAAATTTGTTCACCTTTAACAAGTTGCTCTGAGCAACTTGTCTACTTAATTGAGGTGAGAGCTGGATTTACGCCATGCAGTACTAATGTTGTGTGCCAGTAATTTTCGGGGTTCGTAGTTAGTAATTTACTGCTCAATTTTAAGGGCTAGAGCCACTGAGTATATTTTGTATTTAACTAAGTCTAAAGTTCCTCAACAAAATTTGAAATTTAATTCAACTGATTTATGTTGTCCACTTTTCCCACTACTGCGCCAGAAGAGAATAACTTAATTCAATGTGATGCCGATCAGGGATTTATCTCCTGGCTGAGTCAAGCCGGAGGCTCAGTTGCCATCACCACCTACCAAGCCGGAAAACTAGCACTAGTAGGCTGGAATGGGGAACAGATAACCATGCTGTTACGCCAATTTTCCAAACCAATGGGATTGGCAGTGAATGGTTCACGATTGGCACTGGCTAGCCATCATGAAGTCTGTTTATTAGCCAATGCCCCCGCCTTAGCTTATGAGTTTTTAGAAGACCAGCCCGGACGCTACGATGCCCTTTACCTACCACGGATGGCATACTTCACAGGCGACCTGAATATTCACGACCTGGAATTTGGCAGAGAAGGGCTGTGGATTGTCAACACCCGCTTTTCGTGTCTTTCTACATTGAGTCCAGACTTTAGCTTTGTACCGCGCTGGCATCCGAAATTTATTTCTGAAGTAGTGCCAGAAGACCGATGTCACCTGAATGGATTAGCAATGGTGGATGGCAAACCCAAGTATGTGACTGCCCTCGGTGCGACAGATACCGTCGGAGGATGGCGACCGGGTAAAGCCAACGGTGGAGTCGTAGTGGAAGTAGAGAGCAATGAAATTATTGTAGAAGGATTATCAATGCCCCATTCCCCAATTTGGCATGACGGGTTTTTGTGGTTACTCAACTCTGGTGCAGGGGAAATATGGCGCATTCATCCAGAATCAGGAGACAAACAAGTAGTCTGTGTACTCCCTGGATTTCTGCGGGGGTTGTGCTGTGTCGGGTATTACGCCCTAGTTGGACTATGCCAGATTCGAGAACGGCATATTTTTGGAGGGTTGCCTATTACCCAACGCTTTGAGCAGTTGCTTTGTGGTGTGGCAGTTGTGGATTTGCGAAATGGGCAGCAAGTGGGGATGCTGAAGTTCACCACAGGCTGTCAAGAACTTTATGATGTGCAGTTTCTTGCTGGTGTGCAGCGTCCGATGGTTTTGAATCAGGAACGAAAAGAAATCCGCCAAGCATTTACTGCACCAGAGTTGAATTATTGGCTGCGACCGAGTGCAGTGATTCCTAATGACTAAGAAATCTGTTTAATCAGTCCGTAATTGTGGAAATCAAATTTTTAGTTTTTTCAGAGGTTTTTTCATGAATGAATTCAAAGTCAATACTTACACCAACAATAATCAAATTAACCCCGCGGTAGCAATGGATGCTGATGGGGACTTCATCATTTCCTGGACTGGTAATGCTCAGGATGGATCTGGATATGGGGTGTATGCTCAACGCTACAACAGTTCTGGAGTGGCTGTTGGGGGTGAATTTCAGGTCAATACCAACACCAACGGCAATCAACTTAACTCTACAGTAGCGATCGATACTACAGGGGACTTTGTTATTTCCTGGCAAAGCCAAGACGGGTCTGGCTATGGGGTGTATGCTCAACGCTACAACAGTTCTGGAGTGGCTGTTGGGAGCGAATTTCAGGTCAATGCCTCCACTAGTAACGATCAAGTTAACCCCATAGTAGCGATGGATACCAATGGGAACTTTGTCATTTCCTGGCAAAGCAGTGGTCAGGACGGGTCTGGCTATGGGGTATATGCTCAACGCTACAACAGTTCTGGAGTAGCTGTTGGGGGCGAATTTCAGGTCAATACCCACACCGAAAGCTCTCAATATAACCCCACAGTAGCGATAGATGCCACTGGGGACTTTGTTATTTCCTGGCAAAGCTATTATCAGGACGGGTCTTACTTGGGCATATATGCCCAACGCTATAACAGTGCTGGGTTAGCTATTGGGAACGAATTTCAGGTTAATACTCACACCCAAGGCTTTCAATATAACCCCACAGTAGCAATGGATGGTACTGGAGACTTTGTAATTTCTTGGCAAAGCTATGGTCAGGACGGATCTGGGGATGGCATATATGCCCAACGCTACAACAGTTCTGGGTTAGCTCAAGGGGTCGAATTCCAAGTCAATACCCACACCGAGGGCAATCAATCTAACCCCACAGTAGCGATGAATGCAGATGGAGGCTTTATCATTTCCTGGACTAGCGATAGTCAGGACGGATCTGGGGATGGCATATATGCCCAACGCTACAACAGCGCTGGGGTAGCTATTGGGGGTGAATTTCTGGTCAATACCTACACCAACAATAATCAAATTAACCCCACAGTAGCAATGGATGCCACTGGAGATTTTGTAATTTCCTGGCAAAGCAATGGTCAGGACGGATCTGGCTATGGGATATATGCCCAACTAAACAATAGTGGGGCTCCCCCGACTATCACCCCTGGTTCTGCCTCTGCCCTGACATACACTGAAAACGCCATTACAGCTATCGACTCAGGCATCACCGTCAGCGACACAGACTCCCCCAACCTGGTTAGTGGCACCATCAAGATTACCAGTGGTTTTGTTTCTGCTGAAGACATCCTCGCCTTCACTAACCAAAATGGGATTACGGGCAGCTACAACAGCAGCACAGGTATTTTAACCTTAACTGGCAGTTCCACCGTTGCTAACTATCAAGCAGCACTACGTTCTATTACTTATACCAACAACAGTGATAACCCCAGTCTTACACCTCGTACCATCAGCTTTATAGTTAATGATGGGGCTGCTAATAGTATTGCCGTTAGCCGCAATATTAATATTACGGCAGTAAATGATGCACCTGTTGCTACTGCCACCAACTCTGCTATGGCATACACCGAGAATGCTACTACAATCATCGACTCAGGTATCACAGTCAGCGATATAGACTCTGCTAACCTCTCCAGTGCTACTGTCAGCATTACCAGTGGTTTCGCCTCTGCTCAAGACACCCTCGCCTTCACCAGCCAGAATGGGATTACGGGCAACTACAACAGCAGCACAGGTGTTTTAACCTTAACTGGTAGTGCCACCATTGCTAATTATCAAACTGCACTACGTTCTGTTACTTATACCAACAGTAGTGATAACGCCACTACTACACCTCGTACCGTCAGCTTTGTGGTCAATGATGGGACTGATAATAGTACTGTTGTTACCCGCAATATTAATATTACGGCGGTGAATGATGCACCTGTTGCTACTGCCACCAACTCTGCTCTGGCATACACCGAGAACGCTACTACAGCCATCGATTCAGGCATCACCGTCAGCGATGTAGACTCTGCTAACCTAGTTAGTGCTACTGTCAGAATTAGCAGTGGCTTTATTTCTGCTCAAGATACCCTCGCCTTCACCAATCAAAATGGGATTACGGGCAGCTACAACAGCACCACAGGTGTTTTAACCTTAACTGGCAGTTCTACTGTCGTTAACTATCAAACCGCACTACGTTCTATTACTTATATCAACAACAGTGATAACCCCAGTCTTACACCTCGTACCATCAGCTTTATAGTTAATGATGGGGCTGCTAATAGTACTGCCATTACTCGCGATATTAATATTACGGCGGTGAATGATGCGCCTGTTGCTGTTAACGATAGCATCACCACAAAAAGAAACATACCCGTTATTATTAGTGCTGCTACTCTGTTAAGCAATGATAAAGATGTCGATGTTAGTGATGTTTTGAGTATTACTGGCTTTACCCAACCTAGCCAAGGAAGCTTAGTTAACAACAACGACGGTACCTACACTTATACCCCTGCCCAAAACTATTATGGCTTCGATAGCTTCACTTACAGTATAAGTGATGGGCACGGAGGCAATAGTACTGCTACCGTCAACTTAACTATTAATCAGTACAATGTGATTAATGGTACTTTAGGTGCAGACAACCTAAATGGTACAGTCAATATTGATATCATCTCAGGATTGCAGGGCAATGACACGCTCCAAGGACTAGGTGATAATGACACCCTTGATGGCGGCGATGGAAATGATTCCTTAGATGGTGGTGCAGGAGTTGACAGTCTCATCGGTGGTAAAGGCAATGATATTTATATCGTAGACAACCTGAACGATATTATTCTTGAAGCCTTAAATGCAGGCACAGATTTAGTTAAGTCTTCGGTGAGTTGGGTGTTGGGAAATAACTTGGAGAACTTGACCCTGACTGGAAGTGGGGCAATCAATGGTACTGGTAATAGCTTTAATAACATCTTAATTGGGAATACTGGCGCTAACATTTTGAGTGGAGAAAATGGCAACGATAACCTCTTTGGTGATTCCGACAACGACACCTTGTTGGGTGGAGCAGGCAATGATACCTTAGATGGCGGTTTAGGAGCTGATAGTCTTGATGCTGGAATCGGTAATGATATTTATATCGTAGACAACCTGAACGATATTATTATTGAAGGCTTAAATGCAGGCACAGATTTAGTTAAGTCTTCGGTGAGTTGGGTATTGGGAAATAACCTGGAGAACTTGACCCTGACTGGAAGTGGGGCAATCAATGGTACTGGTAACAGTCTTAAGAACATCTTGATTGGAAATACTGGCGCTAACATCTTGAGTGGAGAAGATAGCAATGATAGCCTAATTGGTGGTGCAGGCAATGACACCTTGTTGGGCGGTGCAGGTGATGACACCTTGGATGGAGGTTTAGGGGCTGATAGTCTCAATGGTGGAGTCGGCAATGACATTTATACTGTAGACAACGTAAACGACTTGATTACTGAAGACTTAAATGCAGGCACAGATTTAGTCAAATCTTCGGTGAATTGGGTGTTGGGAAATAATCTGGAGAACTTGACCCTGACTGGAAGTGGGGCAATCAATGGTACTGGTAACAGCCTTAATAACATACTGGTGGGAAATAGTGGTGCTAACACGTTGAATGGAGTTGATGGCAACGATAGCCTCTTTGGTAGCTCAGGTAATGACACCTTGTTTGGGGATTCCGGTGATGACACCTTGAATGGAGGTGCAGGGATTGACAGTCTTGATGGTGGAATCGGCAATGATACTTACATTGTAGACAACGTAAACGATAGTATTATTGAAGGTTTAGATGCAGGTACAGATTTAGTCAATTCTTCGGTGAATTGGGTGTTGGGAAATAACCTAGAGAATTTGACTCTGACTGGAACCGGGGCAATCAATGGTACTGGTAATAGCCTTAATAACATCCTGATGGGAAATAATGGTGCTAACACATTAACAGGAGGAGATGGCAATGATAGCCTCTTTGGTAACTCAGGTAATGACACCTTGTTTGGTAGTGCAGGTGACGATCTAATCGCTGGTGGAGTTGGTCGAGATGTATTGACTGGTGGAACTGGGCAAGATAGCTTCAACCTAACTGGTACCCGTACTGGAGGGTATGATACGATCGCTGATTTTACTCTTGGAGAGGATACTATCTTGATTTCCAAGGCTGAATTCGGACTGGTTCAATCTCAAAATACTACGCTCGATTCGGGACTGTTTCGACTTGGTACCACTGCGATAACAGCAAGCGATCGCTTTATGTACGATCAAACTACGGGTAATCTTTTCTTTGACGCGGATGGGACTGGTAAGGCTGCACAAGTTCTTCAAATTGCCCAGTTCTCCAATCAGGTAGCGCTTAGTAATGCAAATATTATTGTCATTGCCTAACCAAGCTAACTATAGCAAGCATTGAGAGATTACCCAGTAAGAGACAGATCAACTCTTGCTGGGTAATCTCTTATAAATACACATTTGAGTGCAATATAACTGCAAACTTTTAACTTTCCTCTTGGGAATAACCATTTTTCTCGCGTTTGAGGCTTTCTTCCAAGGCTTGAATTTGTTCGCGTCTGGCTTCCAACTCTAAGGAACGCCTTGCTAAGTCTTGGTTTTGCAACGTCAGGGATTGTCGCCAGTGTTCTGCTCGCTCGGCTTCATGCTGCAAAAATTCTGGGGTAATGCCGATGGTGAGGTAGTTTTGTACCAGATGCAGTACCCAGTTAGTGGCGTCTTCTAGTCTTTCAATATCGCCTGTAGGAGAAAGTTCGACTAGAACAAGTAAGTTCTCACTCATGATCTTTCCCTTTCCAAGCAGAATGAAAGCCTCTTCGGGAATTATCGCCCACAAGTTATCAGCTTCTTGACGCGCCAATAAGCGTAACTGGTGCTGGTCTAAAAAATCGTTTTTACGCACCTGGGCTAGATATAGCATGAGGTCGCTTCGCTCCAATTCAAAATTCAAAATTCAAAAAAAATTTAATAAAAAAATAAGTGCCAGAATGGATATTTGGATGTTGTTAATTGGTAATGGGTAATTGGGAATTATGAACACTCCTATTACCCATTACAGTTATCCTAAGCTACGCAGGCGGTCGCTAAGACAACCCCTGAAGGCGATCGCGCAAAATTTCTGCTTGTTTCTGTGCTTCTGCTAAGGCATCCCGCGCTCCCTGTACCACGTCAGCCCTAGCTCTATCTACAAAACTAGGATTGTTTAATCTGGTACTCAGAGATTGAACTTCTGCTTCGGCTTTACTCAAGCTTTTCTCTAGTTTGGCACGGACAGCTTCAATATCTACTACGCCGCTCAAAGGAATTAGCACTTGTATTGTACCAATCACACCTGCGATCGCATTTTCTGGTTCTTGTGGTTGTTCTAATTCTCTCTGCGGGAAAAAGCGTCTCCATAACCTAAGTCTTGCTTGAGCAGTGAGTAAATTTTGGCTAACAAACCACGCTGTGTAACCAAAACCAACTAGTTCAAAGAAAGTTCCAACGAGGGGAGTGTCATCAATGGCATACCCCACAGCTAAACCTAGTCTACCAAAGACAATGGCCACAATAATTAAGCCAATTGTCTTCAAACCCCTCTGAGGTTTTTTAACAACAACAGTTTGGCTTTCTTCCTTGTCAGTAATGGTTAAAGTCTCAACCTTCGCCAAATCTTTAATGTAATCTTGTCCAGCAGTGAGAATTTGCCGCTCCTTCTCGCTTTCAGTTTGCAAATTCGCTGTCACTTTTACCCCTGGTTTAATATCCGCTTCAGCCCGCAAATTCCGAATTGTGCGGATAGTACCAATTAGCAATTCAAACTGTTCTTCTAAAGTTAAATCAATCAGCTTTACATCTATCTGGGGATAGAGTTGCAATGGTAAAGTTTGCGGCGAATCTGCTGATTGTTGGGTGAGAGTTTGCCAAATTTCTTCGGTAATATGAGGCATGAAGGGATGAAGCAGTTTCAAAATCCCTTCCAGTATGTAACCGAGGGTTTGCTGTGCTACCCGCCGCGATACTGGATCGGCATCTGCCTGCAATCTGGATTTCACCAGTTCAATATACTGATCGCAGAAATCACCCCAAATGAATTCGTACAATCCTTTTGCTGCTTCCCCTAAACCGTAATTATCGATGTAATTCGTGGTTTGTTTGATAACTTGATGATACCGCGAGATAATCCAGCGATCGCTCAATTCGATAGCTACTGGATTCCCCAGTTGTTGCGGCGTCTGTCCATCCAAATTCATCATCACAAACCGGGCAGCATTCCACAACTTATTTGCAAAGTTGCGGGATGCCTCCACCGATGCTGATTCATCCTTTTTGCGATCGTACTCCAGCCGGATATCTTGACCAGCGCCAGCCACTTCTCTAATTAGGGTATACCGCAGGGCATCAGTACCATATTTGTCAATTAATAATAATGGATCAATACCATTACCTTTGGTCTTAGACATCTTCTGACCTTTTTCATCCAGCACCAAGCCGTGGATGTAAACTGTTTGGAAAGGCATTTGCCCGGTAAGATGCCCAGCCATCATAGTCATTCTGGCAACCCAGAAAAAGATGATGTCAAAGCCTGTCACCAAAGTGGTAGTCGGGTAGTAAGTTGCTAAATCTTGAGTTTGTTCCGGCCAGCCTAAAGTTGAAAACGGCCAAAGTCCAGAAGAAAACCAAGTATCTAGCACATCTGGGTCTTGTTCTAACTTGACATTTTCACCAAATTGTGATTTAGCTTTTTCCCAAGCTTCAGTTTCCGATTTCGCCACTACAAAGGGCGTATTATCGGTAATTTGTCCATCCGTTTCACTGATAGCGTACCAAGCCGGAATTTGGTGTCCCCACCATAATTGGCGAGAGATACACCAATCAGTGAGTTTTACTAGCCAATCACGATAGACCTTAGTCCAGCGTTGGGGGACAAACTCTGGGGAAGTTTGCTGGTCGAGGAATTCGAGAGTGTTGTCAGCTAGGGGGCGAATTTTGACGAACCACTGAGTTGAGAGGAGGGGTTCAATAGGTACTTTACCGCGATCGCTGTAGGGAACGGTATGCTTATAATCTTCTATCTTCACCAAGAAGCCATCTGCTTCTAGGCGAGAAACCACATTTTTTCTAGCAACAAAGCGGTCTTGTCCTTGAAACTCCCCAGCGTTGGCGTTGAGAGTGCCGTCTTTGTTCATAATGTTGATTAACGGCAGATTGTGACGCTTACCCATGTCAAAATCGTTCGGGTCATGGGCGGGAGTTACCTTAACGCAGCCTGTGCCGAAAGTCGGGTCAACAAATTCATCGCCAATGATGGGAATTTCTCGTTGTAGAATTGGCAGAGTTAGAGTTTTGCCAATGAGATGTTTGTAGCGATCGTCATTGGGATTAACTGCTACAGCCGTATCACCCAGCATCGTTTCTGGTCGAGTTGTCGCCACCTCTACAAAACCGGAACCATCGGTGAGGGGATAACGGAAGTGCCAGAGATTTCCATTCACCTCTTGATTTTCCACTTCCACATCAGACACCGCCGACTGGGAAGCGGGACACCAGTTAACTAAATATTCACCACGATAAATTAAGCCTTCCTCGTAGAGGCGAGTAAACGCCTCGACAACAGCCTTAGATAAACCCTCATCCAGGGTAAACCTTTCCCGTGACCAGTCCACCGAGACACCTAAGCGTCGTAGCTGATTCAGAATCGTTCCCTCAGACTCCGCCTTCCATTGCCAAGCGCGTTCTAGGAATTTTTCGCGCCCCAACTCGTAGCGAGTTTTACCCTCTTTTTTGAGTTGCTTTTCTAGCATACTATGCACAGCAATGCTGGCATGGTCAGTTCCGGGTAGCCATAGGGTATTGCGTCCCTGCATCCGGTGGTAGCGGACGAGGGTATCAATTAAGGCACTTTCAAAAGCGTGACCCATGTGTAAGCTGCCGGTGACATTTGGGGGGGGAATGACGATGCAGTAGGGTTCGCCACCTTTGTTGGGGTCAGCTTTGTAAACTTGGTTGTCTTCCCAGAATTTTTGCCACTTGGCTTCGGTGGAAAAGGGGTCGTAGAGACTGGGGAGATTGGGAATGGTTGCGGTCATGCGGGAAAACTAAGGAAGGACTCTAATAAATTTTGCCACAGGGTTGGAGAGGGATTGATGGAAACGAACCGCAAAGGACGCAAAGTACGCAAAGGAAGAGGAGGAAGGTAAGATGAGGCAACCAAGTGGTCAGATAGAAAATTTAGCTTATAGGGTTATTGGGGCGGCGATTGAGGTACATCAGGTATTAGGAGCGGGGTTTTTAGAGGAGGTTTATCACAAGGCGTTGAGAGAAGAATTTCTGATTCGCGGAATACCTTATGAGTTTGAGCATCCAGTAAAAGTACACTACAAAGGTCGTTCAGTAGGCGAGGGAAAATTAGATTTTTTGGTTGGAGACTCTTTAATTGTTGAATTGAAAGCTGTCCAAAACTTAACCCCCATTCATGAAGCCCAAGTCCTCTCCTACCTTAAAATGACTCATTATCCTCTAGCCCTTCTCATCAACTTTAACGTCCCTCTCCTCAAAGACGGCATCAAACGCATCATACTCTCTTCTTAATCTTCTTTGCGCTCTTTGCGTCCTTTGCGGTTCGTTCTCCAAATCTATGAAACACCAAACAACCTCCCCTTGGACATTCATCCCCACCCTATATTTCACCTCCGGCATCCCTTACATTATCATCAACACAGTTTCCGTAATCTTTTACAAAAAACTCGGAATCGATAACGCCCAAATTGCCCTTTGGACAAGCTTCCTCTATCTACCTTGGGTCATCAAAATGTTTTGGGGGCCAATTGTTGATACTTACTCTAGCAAACGTAAATGGATACTTTATACCCAATTTGCCATGTTCTGCTGCTTGGGTTTGATAGCCTTCTCCTTACAACTGCCAAATTTCTTTTTCATCTCCCTCGCAACATTAACAATAGGAGCATTTATTTCTGCAACTTATGACATTGCCACAGATGGTTTCTACCTCCTCGCTTTATCTCCAGAACAACAAGCCTTCTTTGTCGGCATTCGCTCACTATCTTATAGAATGGCCGTTATCTTCGGTTCTGGAATATTAGTAGTCTTAGCAGGTCAGCTTGAAGTATCTCTCAACAACATTCCTTTAAGTTGGACTATTGCTATTGGGTTCTCAGCTTTAATTTTAGCAATCCTGTTTATTTCCCATCGCCTATTTTTACCATTACCGGAATCAGATAATCAACGACAAATACAAGTTAGAGAAAATATACCATTTTGGTCTATCATTAACTCATATTTTGCTCAAGATAAAATTATTAGTATTTTAGCCTTTATCTTGCTCTACAGATTTGGCGAAGCGATGCTTGTCAAGATAGCTTCTTTGTTTTTATTGGACAAACCAGAAGTAGGAGGCTTAGGGCTTTCAACGTCAGATGTCGGGTTAGTATACGGTACTTTTGGGGTAATATCCCTGATTTGTGGAGGAATTTTAGGAGGCTTGCTAATTTCAAAATATGGATTAAAAAAGTGTCTATTTCCTATGGCTTTGGCATTAAACTTGCCTGATATATTTTATGTATATATGGCTTATGCTAAACCTTCGTTAAAATTAATATATCCTTTGGTTTCATTAGAACAATTTGGCTATGGTTTTGGATTTACGGCTTTTAGTGTTTATCTAATGTATATTTCCCAAGGCGAATATAAAACTTCTCATTTTGCCATATCCACTGGCATTATGGCTTTAGGAATGATGCTACCTGGATTAGTTAGCGGTTATCTCCAAAAGTCTTTTGGCTATCCATTATTTTTTCTCTTGGTTTGTTTGTTTACTATTCCTGGGATGATTGCCATCTTTTTTATTCCTTTAAAGGAAGAATTGAAGCGTCAAAATAATTAACATTATTACAAATCTAAAATAGAATTTTAATCGAACCACAGAGGCGCAGAGAACACAGAGAGATAAGAAATGGGGATTTTACAAGATGATTTAGGACTGCTATATGACTTATGTTTTGGGGATAGATGGCGGTGGTAGCAAGACTGTTTGTGTCTTGATGGATGATTTGCATCAAGTACTAGGCTGCGGTGAAGCAGGCCCATCTAATTATCAAAGTATAGGTATTGAAGCAACTTTAGAATCTATCAAATCAGCAATTAAGAATGCTGTCGAGGCAGCAAAAATTACAAATACCCTGAAGATTGACGCGATATGTCTGGGTTTAGCGGGTGTCGGTCGTGCAGCAGATATTGAAGTAGTAAAAGGTTTAGTTGAAGAGTTACAAAATCACAAATCTCTGCCTGTAATTTGGGCATTACAACCAGAGAATATTGTAATTTGTAATGATGCTTTAATTGCTTTAGTTGGTGGAATTGGCCAGCCTGTAGGAATTGTGGTTGCAGTAGGTACTGGTTCGATAGTTTTCGGACGAAATCATGAAGGACATACGAAACGGGTCGGTGGCTGGGGTTATATTTTAGGAGATGAAGGTAGCGCCTATAAAATTGCGATCGCAGGCATGAATGCAGCATTAAAATCTTATGATGGGCGATAAATATCAACGAGTTTGATAGAGGGTTTCAAACAGCATCTTGATTTAGAAAGTATAGAAGATTTAATAGAAGTAGTATATCGCCGAGAATGGGGAGTCAAACAGATAGCTGCTTTAGCACCAGTTGTAGATTTTGCAGCAGCGTCAGGTGATATAGTAGCAAATATCATAATTGATGATGCTGTAAAAGAGTTAGTAAAAGCTACATCTACAGTAATTGATGCGATTTTTAGTGCTGACTCAGTTTTAGAAGTAGTCACAACGGGAAGTGTGTGGCGCGGTAGATGCAATATCCATGAAAGATTTGCAGCGTCTCTTCTTAAGAAGTTTCCTAATGTAAAGGTAATTTTTCCGGGGTACGAGCCTGCTTACGGTGCTGGTTTATTAGCTTTGCAGACAACTCAAAATTGACGCGAAGAAAGCAATAATAGAAGTTTTCAGTTTGCAAATATGCGCCCCAAGAAAGTTACTATTTCAGACCAAGCTGCGGTGGTAGCACTAGAATCATAACGATAACCGTCGTCGCGCATGAATGTATGTTCTGCTTCATATAAGAAAACTTGGTGAGGTATGTTAGCATTCTCAATTGCTTTGATTATGATTTGGCGATCGCTCTCTGGTATATGAGGGTCAAGAGTACCAAATATCATTAATATCTCGCCTTTGATTTCACTTACCCTCTGGATTGTATCGGCTACCTCTTTACCCAGTTTGCCACTGGGAATACCAGTCGGGTAACAGCAAACAGCAGCCCGAATTTCGCTTTGAAATGCTGCGCGGAATGCTAAATGTCCACCAATACAAAAGCCTAAAGTGCCTATTTGATTTGGAGAAACCGCACTCTCTCCTTTTAGAAATTCAATCACAGCAAGGCAATCGGCATCATAATCAGCTACGGAGGTTCGACGCGCATCGTCATTTCCCCGCATCCTTCCCAGATCGTCTGGCTCTATTACTAAACCAACTGGCTCTATTCGGTGAAAAATTTCTGGTGCTGCTACTACATAGCCATATCCTGCTAAGTAGTTCGCTAGACGAATCATTGGATCGCCTAGCTGATAAATATCACTGTAGAAGATAATACCAGGGTATTTTCCTGCTGCTTTAGGAGCCGCAACATAAACACGCATTAAACTGCCATCGACTCTTAACTCAACGTTGCGCTTAGTGATTTGCACTTTTTGTCCCCGTGTTACGCTTGCTGTCATTAGCTTCTACACTGTAGCGCCGCAGCATCCGGTTACTTTCAACCCACAATTTGGCGTTCTTTTACCATCACTGCGATCGCTTAATATCCGCGTGAAAGTTTGTTGCATAGGTTCGCAGTGGAAGAGGGAATTTGAGCGTGCTGCTCGTCTACGCATTACTTACCTAACCTCAGCGTGTGAAATATCCGATTCAGCCGGAGTCGAGTTATATAAAAAATACAAATTGGGGAATAAGTAAATACTTTAATAAAGAGACTTGCAAATAGTAAATCTTGGTTGGTATTTTCTCTCAAGATTCTCAGGATTACCATTTGCAAGTGAACTTTATTTTATATGAACAACGGTAACACCACTGCCGCCATCTGCTTGTTCTGCTGGTTCGTAGTTGTTCACTCTGGAATGCTGTTGCAAAAAGGCGTGAACTCCTTGTCGTAGCTTCCCAGTGCCATAGCCGTGAATAATCCAGACTGACCCTGTAGCTTCCGAGATGGCTTTATCTAAAATGTATTCGGCATCAGCCACCCGTTTACCACGTAAATCGATGGTATTTTGGGAAGTCCGAATTTCTGGGACATTTTGTGGTGGCGGAGTTACTGCTACTGGGGCTGGTTTGGCTTTAACAACTGGTTCGGGTTTTTGACCATCTAAAGATTCTACGTCTTCCAACTTCACAGTCATCTTCATTAGCCCAAAGCGAACGCTTAACTCGCCATCTTGATCGGGGGCAACGATCACTTCTGCTATCTGTCCCAATTTGGGAACGCGGATGCGATCGCCTACTTTGGGCATAAACCCAGCTTTTGGTTTTGCTGGCGTTGCTGGCTGATATTGCTGGCCAATTTGATTCAAAGCATTAGTTGCTTGCTGGGCCTCTTGCGCTGTGGGCGTACCCTTCTGCAAGCGCCGAATCACTTGGGCAATTTCACCTTTTGCTTGAGCGATCGCTTGTTGGACTGCTATTTCCTGTGAAGCCCGCAAACTACTTTCCCTCTCTTCCAAACTTGCGGCTTTTGCGGATACTTCTTTGTATAAGCGTTCCGCTTGCTGCAACAAACTTTGGGCTTCGGCTGCTTTGGTTTCCTGGCGGCGGCGTTGGGCTTCTAAGCCAGCAATCACTTGGTTGACTTCATCTGTGGCCTCTCCCACTTGGATTTTCGCCTCTTCTACCACTTCTGGTTTTAATCCCAGGCGTAAGGCAATGGTTAAGGCATTAGAACGTCCGGGGATGCCCCACAGCAGACGGTAAGTAGGCGAGAGAGTACTTTCGTCAAATTCTACAGAGGCATTTTCAAACCGCTCATCTTCGTATTTCAGAGCTTTTAGTTCCCCGAAGTGAGTGGTGGCGATGGTTAGTTGGGCATGGTTAGCGAGATATTGCAATAAGGCGATCGCTAAGGCGCTACCTTCAACTGGATCGGTTCCTGCGCCGACTTCATCAAGTAAAACTAGGGAATTGGGCATGGGGCATGGGGCATTGGACTCTCCCTCATCTCCCAATGCTTCTAAAATCCGACTAATCCGGCGGATGTGTCCAGAGAATGTGGATAAACTTTGCTGTAAGGATTGTTCATCGCCAATATCTGCCAGCACTTTGTCAAACCAAGGAATTTCCACTGGTTCGCGGGCGGGGACAAATAAACCCACTTTGGCCATCAACGCTGCTAACCCCAGAGTTTTTAAGGTTACAGTTTTACCGCCAGTATTTGGCCCGGTAATGGTTACAACCCGAATTAGCGGATTGATCAGCAAATCTACAGGAACTACTGGTTGCCCTTGTTCATGCTGTTGTTGCCACACTAACAAAGGATGTCGTAAGTTCCGTAAGGTAATAATTTCCTTGTCTTCACGCTGGATAAATCGCGGGGGATTCGCTCCTAGCCAGAAACTATATCGGGATCTAGCGGTTGCCATATCTAAAGTGGTGGCGATCGCTAATAATCTCTCTAAATCTGGTTTGACTGCGGCGACTTGTTCCGTCAAAACGCGGCGAATCGTTTCTTCTTCCGCTTGCTCTCTTCGGATGATTTGCCGCAGTTGGTTGCCTAGAGGCACTACCGAATTCGGTTCTACGTAAAGGGTTGCGCCACTGGTAGACGTGTCGTGAACAATACCGGGGATGGCATCTTTTTGGGGTGCTTTTACGGGGATGACAAAGCGATCGCTGCGTTGCGTAATTAGCTGTTCTTGAACTGCCCCAGATTTTGCCTGTAAGATATTTTGCAGCTTTTGAGTAATTTGGCTGCGTAATCGCCGCAAATCTGTGCGAATTTCTCCCAGTTTTTGACTCGCGCGGTCAGTTACCTGGGCCCGTTCATCAATACATCGGTGAATTTCTTGTTCTAGTTCTGGATAAGTCCGCAAATCAGCAACTAACTCAGTCAGTATCGGCAAATCTTCCTGATTGTCGATGACACGGCGCAAACTTCTAGCACCAGCGAGGGTGGTAGCGATCGCTAACAGTTCCTCTCCTGCCAAAACTCCACTGCGTTCTGCCCGTTCTAGGGAATCGCCAATATCTTGAATTCCCTCAAATGACAGTCCCGTAGTCAGGCGACTTTCCAGTTGGTAGATTTCTTTGGTTTGCTCTAACAACTGTTCGCTTTGAGTCTGAGAATCGGGTATTTTCAGATGACGCGCAGCTGTCGCCCCCAGCTTAGTTGCCGCGAAGGTGGCAAGGTGCTGGCAGAGGCGATGCCATTCTAATAATTCTAAGGTTTCAGATTGGATCAAGGTTTCAACATCTAATCTGAAATTATCGTAACAATTCTAGCTCCTAGATGGCTAAATCTTAAAGGAGAAAATTTCGCTTTATTCAAATCAGCCGGATAGTGTGTGGTAATCACCAAGTAATAAATGGCACGTCAAGCTATCTTTTCCGAGAAATTACCTTAACACAAACTGTCATCAAAAACAATACAGAAAATAATTTAGAGGATGTTTGAAAAGTCCTCTTGTCGGTATCAAATAGTTTTAGATCCCCCCTAACCCCCCTTAAAAAAGGGGGAACCAAAATCAAAGTCCCCCTTTTTAAGGGGGATTTAGGGGGATCTAAAAGTGCCTAAAGTCACAGCAAAACACTTTTTAAACAACCCCTTAAGTAGCGACTATTTCCTTCACCAAAACGTAAGGCTGAACGATGAGAGTATTAAATCGCTTACTGCGCTCAAGATTCCATTCTCCCACCTGTACTGTTGTGGGTTTGCTAATTAATTGCTCATCAATCCACTGTTCTACTGATGGAATGTTATCACTGGCGATCGCTACTCCAACATCCACTAAGTCTAGCTCAAGCGCCACCAAAATTACTGCATCTCGTTGTACATGAGGAATTAACCATTCCCACTCTGCCTCATCCAAAATTTCTGTTAATTCCGCTCTTAAATCCGACATTACTTCCCAATGTTTATTTGTAAATGGCTATTTTTACATTATTCACTAGTTCCGAGTTCCTGACAAATAACAAATGACAAATGACCAATAACTAAACTTCAGATTTCATTTCATCTATTTCAAATAAAGACACAATTACTCCTGCGATGGGAATAGATATAAAAACACCTAATAATCCTGCTACTCTAGCCCCTACTAGTAAAGCAAAAAACACCACTACAGGATTAAGATTCAGCGCGCCTTGCATAATTCTGGGCGCAATCAAGTTGTCTTGTATCTGCTGGAGGACAATACAAGCTATTAATACTTTTACTGCTAACCAAATACCTTGAGACAACACAAATAGAGTAACTGTGCTTACTCCTAATGTCGCGCCTATGCCAGGAATTATATCAACAATTCCGATTATTATTGACAATATCAAAGCAAAAGGTACTTTTAAGAGTAAAAACACTAAGAATGTTGAAACTGTTAAAAATGCGCTTAATAGCAACTGACCTCTAAAAAATCCTAAAAAAGACTTTCTGATTATATTTGTAAATCTATTACGGCGCTGTTTTGGTACTATTTTTAAAATAAAATTCCACAGTTTATCTCCATCTAATAGCATGAAAAAAGCCACAACTGCAATCAATATAAAAGTTACAAAGTTCGTCATAAAACCTTGTAAAATAGCTAAACTAGTAACAAGAGTTGATACAGCTTGATTCCGCAATTGTTCTTCAATAAAACTTAAATCTATCTGTAAATTACGGTTACGCAAAAATCCTTCTATTCCCTCTAATAAAGGTACTAAAGAATTTAAAAATGCAGTAATACTATTAATTAATTGTTGTCCTTGAGATAAAACCGTTAAACTCACAGTAATTATCAGACCGCCTATAATCACAATACTGAGCAAGAAAACGACACCAACAGCTATACCGTGGGGTAAAAAACGCCGTAGCCCTTGTACAGGGTAACTGAGTAAAAAAGCTAAAATTGCCGCAAATGTAAAAATAACAATGACCGATTCAAAATAAGCTAAAAGTTGTACAATTGCCCAGCCAGAAGCAACTAAAAGCAAAAATCTAACTAATGCCAGATTATTTAATCGTTCCCAAAAATTCTTGGCTTCAAAGCCGCTCATAATAATTCATAATGGGCTACGCCCCGCTTCGCTAACGTAATTTGTAATTCGTAAATTAAGCCATACAGATGCTAGTTGTTTGGCGTGATAAAGTTAGCCACACTGTAAGATTGAGATTTATTTTTTGGAAGTCCTTTACTTTATTGCTAGAGCAAATTGACTTTAAGATTAGAGTAATCTAATAGCGATCGCTACCTCCCTAAAGCATATATCTGTAGTTTCTCTAGATTCATCGTCCTAAATCATGCATTTCGTTAATTACTGTGGCACACTTTTGTGTCAACGCTTCCAATTCCTCTTTATTAGTGGAAGTGGGAGCATCAATCAAGTTACCAATTCTCACAGTGATGGGAACTGCGTGAGGTCGGGATGAGCCTTTTTGTAAAATCTTCTCAGTACCCCAGACACTTACTGGTAATATTGGGGCTTTTGCTTTCGCCGCTAGCAGCAGTGCGCCTCTTTTGGGGTCTGTAATTCGACCATCTGGGGTGCGAGTACCTTGCAAGAAAACACCGACAGCCCAACCATTATTAAGATATTCTAGGGCGGAACGGATGGCATTGCGATCGGCATTTCCTCGGCTGACTGGGTAAGCGCCATACAATTTAATCGCTTGCGCCAAAACGGGGATATTAAATAACTCTTCCTTAGCCATATACGCCACTGGACGACGTACACAATTAGAGACAATCGGCGGGTCAAAGTAACTAGCGTGATTACTCACTACTAATAACGGCCCTGATTTGGGGACATTTTCCGTACCATGAATCTGGCCCCGAAAGTAAGCGTGAAGCATGGGGCTGACGATTGACCATTTAAAGGCGTGGTAAAGTGCCAGACTGATAAACGGTTCGCGGTTTTTGTCCACAGAAGATAATGCAAATCAAACTGAATTTAGCATAAGCGATCGCAACACCCAGATCAAACGCAAAAAAGCTATAGATATGTATTACTTCACCCATCGGGGAACACTAAATCTAGAAATCCTTAGAATTTAACAGTATGTTTCTCACTACAGTCAGTATTCCTGGATACAAGGGACCAATTTCAACGGAATGTTCCCTTGATCGCCTTTGTACAAGCATTCCGAAATTTAATGGGCCAATTATTAACAGAAAGTGATGCTCAAATTCAGCAATGGAAAATTAAAATTTTAGAAGCTGTAGGTGAAAATGGACAAGTAATTATTGAAGTGATCCCTGAATTAGAAAAATTTATTGGCAAACAAACGCCAGCCATAAAATTATCAGGAAGCGCATCACAAAATAGATTTAATTTATTATTTCAAAAGTTTACTCAAGTTTTCACTAGTGTTGAACATCCATTAGTAATATTTTTAGATGATTTGCAGTGGGCTGATTTGGCATCACTGAAATTAATGCAGTTATTAAGTAATCGACCACGGGGTGATCGCAGATTAAAAGACAATGCTTCTCTTTGGATAAA
>NZ_CAWUDN010000088.1:0-34271 GCF_963920915.1 Nostoc sp. PCC 9305 | reverse complement strand
TCATACTCTTGACAAAATCCCTAAGAGATCGAATGAAACAGCCCTGCCTTAAAAAAGGGGGAACCAGAGTCAAAGTCCCCCAATTTATCGGGGGATTTAGGGGGATCTTCAACGATTTTGGTTTTATACAAAGATGTGTGTACACCGTAGGTCTATAAAGGTGGAGCTGGAAGTGGCTTTGCTGCAACTGCAAAAGGTGAGCGTCCACCCTGTCCCACTTCAAACTGATTCATCATATCGTGGTCTTCGTGAACCGCATTGTGGCAGTGTGACATATATTTACCTGTATTAGGGCCAAACTTACCAATGACTCGTATAGTTTCGTTTTCCCCAACATAAAAAACATCTTTCAACCCACGCTCGTAAGCAAAAGGTGGTTTACCATTACGATCGAGCATTAGGCAATCAATTAGGTGAAGGTGGATAGGATGAAACGCACGACCTGATGGGTTAGACAATTTCCAGATTTCAACATCGCCTAATTTAGGGTTAGCATCAATTCGGGTGTTATTCCAGGTTTTGCCATTGATCACCCAAAGATTATTAGAGCGGTCATACTTAAATTCTCTGGTTCGCACTGCTGAAGATTCTGGGATAGGCTGGATTGTACGTAACCTGGAGGGAATAGAGCTATTATCTGGTTCACGCCGCACAACATCAAAGCGCATAATTTGATTCGTACCGTCGTAATTCGTGTTGTTAGGAAGTCCGAGATTTCGTAGCACTACCTGAGAGCCGACTGGGTATTTAGAAAAGTCAATAATAAATTCGTAACGTTCTGCTGGCGCCAACCGGAAATTTTTGACTTTAACTGGTGCGCTCATTAATCCGGCATCAGTGCCAATCATAATAAAATCATCGCCATTGCTCAGGGCAAGATTGTAAGAGCGCGAAATCGAACCATTCAAGATCCGGAAACGGTACTTATGGGTATCCACCTCCATGCGCGGCCAAGGCGCACCATTGACCAAAATGACATCACCATATTGACTAATATCACCTTGGGTATTAAAGACTAACCTGCCAGTATTAGTAAACTGCTTATCTTGGATAAATAGTGGTACGTCGTATTTACCTTTGGATAAGGGTAGTCCAAGCTCAAAGTCATCTTGAACAATGTACATGCCTGCCAAACCCATATAAATATTACGCGCAGTATTATGAATGGCGTGGTCGTGATACCATAACGTAGCCGCGCGTTTGTTCGGATAGACGTAATCTTTGTAAAAACCCGGTCGTGTCAAATCTTCAGCATAGCCATCGTACTGCGGTAACGATCCCATGCCATGTAAGTGAACTGATGTTGGTGTATCGACACTATTATTGATAAAGCGAATTATTGATTGTCGCCCTTGACGTTGCTTAATTGTGGGGCCAGGAGCAATACCGTTATACGCCCATATCTGCGTTGTTAGCCCAGGTAAAATATTAACCTGAGCTTTTTTCATCACGATCTGGTAGTAATCTGTGGTCGCATTGCTCCGCACTGGTTTAAGTACTGGCGGTATGGGAAGTTTGATCCTAAAACGAGTCGGCTGAGGACTACCAGCAGTTGCTGCTTGTCCGCGAGATAGCAAGCCTATAGGAATCAGCAAAGAACCACCTGTAAGCGCTCCTAGCTTCAGGGCTTCTCGTCTAGTTATTTTTATCACTTTTATTTTTTTATTGGTGTATTGCGAAATTTGCCTGAATGGTTTTAGCAATCAGTAGATTTGAAAAAGTTTGAAATACTAAGATTTACGTACTGTACAAACACATCATTTTGTGTATTAACCTAAATAGGTCGTCTCAGCTTTTTACAAATTATTTTTTATCATTTGCATAGCATTCTTTATATGAATGTACATTTCTGTTTGTTTGTTAAATTTACAAATATATCCACAGAAAGTCAACCAGTTATTAATTTCATTGAATCCCCAAAACCTTAAATATGGCTTGATTTCTGCTTCATGGCTTGCATTCCTACTTCTTTTTAAATTTAGAAAAGCCGACACATCTTTTACTAAATTTTTAGGTCAATGGGAAATTTTTGTACGCTATCTATAAATTCTTAAGTGGGTTATGGTGAGCAAATTTATCTACAATATTGAGCTATTTAATGTCTTTCTTTAGTACAGTTAATTGCTAACTATAAGTATTATGTTTCATGTCTTTACTTCACTTATATATAACTATTACGTCATCTATTGCTGGATGGGATGGCGCTTGCATCTGTGCATCGCCTAGATCGAGAAACATCTGGGATTTTGTTGTTGGGACGCGATCGCCAAACGCATCGGCAAATTAACCAGCAGTTTCAGCAACGCCAGGTTCACAAGGTTTATAAAGCGATACTTTCCGGTGTTGTGACAGTTGACTAAGGTAAAATTACTTCGCTTCGAGCATCCGCAATCAGAAAAAACCCTGTATTTACAATCAATTACGCTCTTTTGACGCTCAACTCTTGTCTGGGAAGCAGGAAACGCACTACTTTCCTTTAATCTCCTCACCTAACAGCTAGCCTATTGCTTTTTAAATTTGTATGTGATAACTTCTGCTTGTAGCTAATTGCACGGTTATCCTACCGATTTACCGTATTTATGAGACTTAATATCATAGCTAAGAGCTTCCCAATAGAAATATCCAACTACAAATGATTGCGAGACACCCCACAGAATTGGATGAGTTATTCCTTGGAGATTCCTAAATGAGCAGTAAAGACAAGAGTGCTGGAGTTGACATATAGACTCTCATTCTTATCTTTTCTTTAATAAAAGGAGTAATAAAAAAGTTGTTGAATCATTTCAAAAAATTGTTATTTTTATTGCCACAATGCTCAACCAAGCCCTTTAGTGCCTTATTGGTTTATAGTTCCTGGCTAGTTTTGGTGATTTCTAGCTGCGCTCAAAGTAACTCTGCAAATAGTAATACCACTGCCCAAAATGTCAGTAACCAGACTCAAGAGAAAACTAGTTTGATTCGCCTGGGGTACCAAAAGGGAGGTGTAGTACCAATTGCACGTCAAAGAGGAGAGTTAGAGAAGAAGCTTGCAGCCGAGAATATCAAAGTTGAATGGGCTGGCCCTTTTGACCGATGTGCTACTTTACTCCAAGCCATTAGCGCGAATCAAGCCGATATCGGCGGGTGTGGAGACATTCCTGGATTGTCAGCTATTGCTGCCGGTCAGGAGCTTTGCATTGGGGCTGTCCAGCGTCCCAGACCGGAATCATTGGCGAGTGCGATCGTAGTCCGTGGTGATTCTCCTATTCGTAAGCCCGCTGACCTTGTAGGTAAAAAAGTTGCCGTAAATCAGGCTGGTGCAGGTGAGTACCTGTTATTAAAAGTATTGGAAAAAGAGAAAATTTCTAAAGATAAAGTTCAGCGCGTTTTCTTGGCTCCAACTTATGCTGCACCTGCTCTCTACCAAGGAACTGTAGACGCTTGGGCAGTTTGGGAGCCATACATCTCAGTTGCCGAATTAGAGCATGATGTTAGGAGAATCACCACAACCCATCCAGCGCCAACCTACAGTGTAATGCTTGTGCGTAATCAGACTGCGGCTAAATCTCCAGAAGCGGTGAAAGCTGCTTTGAACGGTTTAAGCAATGAATACGATTGGTTGAATCAAAATACGGCAAAATCAGCCGAGTTTCTAGTTAAAGACATCAAAATTTCTCCAGCCGTAGCCAAGCGAGTAACTGAGAATCAAGGGCCACAGCTACTTGTCACACCTAATGCTGATGATGTTGCCAAAATCCAGAAGACGGCTAACTGGATGCTAGAGCAAAAGATTCTATCGAAAAGGGTAGATGTTGCAGCAACTATTTGCCCCACCGCTAAGTAGGAGCAGAGGGGCGGGGATCAGGGGAGCGGGGAGAATAATTTTCTTGTTCCCTAACTCAGTAAGGGAATTCTCTGAATTCCCAGTCTCTAATCTAAAATTCAAAATTCAAAATAGCATGACTAAAGTATTCATTCTCGATGCCAACAAACAACCGTTATATCCAGTACGCATCAGCCATGCTAGGCTGCTATTGTCACAAGGAAAAGCTACTGTCTTCCAGCGATATCCTTTTACTATCATTCTGAAGGAGTCCCTTTCTCATCTAAAACTTGAGCAACTTGGCTTCAAGATTCATCCTGGTATTAAAATAAATCGTAATTGAATTCTTAATTACGAATTACGAATTACGACTTAGTAATTAATCTTAGTCGCCTCCTAAACAGAGGAATATAGATGACGAACCACGCTATTTTAGAACCGTTATCAGAAGACCAATGGTTTATTGAGAGCCAAGAACTACGATCCTTTGTAGCAACAGTGCGGGAAATTAGCGCTAACACTGTTGACGATCGCACTCAAACTCTCGCTAGACTAGAACCCTATTTTCAAGAACTGCTTGCTCAACAGGAATGGCTACCGGAAGAGTTTGCCCAAGTCAATCCCGAAAGCCGCATGGGTGGCGGTATTGGTCAATGGCTGCTTTATCGCGCTAAAGACCGTTCGCTGTCAGTATTCAGTTTGGTAATTCCCCCAGGTTCAACGACTCCCGTCCACGATCATTTAGCCTGGGGATTAATTGGTTTATACAAGGGCGATCAAGAAGAAACAGTCTATCGCCGTGTAGATACCGGTGATACTGAAGGACACGCACAATTACAAGTAACTGAAGTGCGTAGCCTTCAACCAGGTGATATCTACCGCCTCTTACCCCCAGATGGTGATATCCATGCCGTCAAAACCACATCCCAGAGCGCATCTGTATCCATCCATATTTTAGGTAATGATACTGGTTGTATTTTGCGTCACCAGTTCATCCCAGAATCTCACAGCGTCAAATCCTTTCGCTCTGGATATTCCAACGCTCCCTGTAAAGAAGAGGAGGAAAAAGAACATGGCCAATTATATTAGACCAAAACCCCCAGTTTTCGAGCGAGTTGAAGACGAACGCCTGCACCGTAAGCAACGCCTCGCCGCCGCCTTTCGCCTGTTTGGTAAGTTTGGCTTCAGCGAGGGAATCGCAGGCCATATTACGGCTCGCGATCCTGAGTTTACAGACCATTTCTGGGTCAATCCATTCGGGGCATACTTCGGTCATATCCGAGTTTCTGACCTGATTCTAGTTAACAAAGAAGGTGAGGTGGTTAAAGGCGATGCTGAGGTAAACCAAGCTGCTTTCGCCATCCATTCTCAGATTCATGAAGCTCGACCTGATGTCATCGCAGCAGCTCACGCCCATTCACTTTATGGTAAAGCCTGGTCTAGTTTGGGGCGTCTCCTTGACCCCTTGACTCAAGATTCTTGTGCTTTTTACGAAGACCATGCCCTGTTTGACGATTTTACAGGTGTTGTTTTAGAAACTTCTGAAGGTCAGCGATTGGCACAAACCTTGGGGCCAAAGAAAGCTATAATTTTACGCAATCACAGCATTTTAACTGTGGGACATACAGTGGATGAAGCTGCCTTTTGGTACATTAGCTTGGAGCGATCGTGCCAAGGTCAACTGCTGGCTGAAGCTGCGGGTAGACCCACTACTATCAAACACGAGACAGCCCGTTTAACACAAACTCAAGTGGGGTCACATGTAAGTGGGTGGTTCAGTTTTCAGCCACTTTACGACCGGATTGTGCGCGAAGAACCCGATTTACTAAATTAGTGCTGTGTTTTTTGGCATTGGCATAATAGGCGGGGAAGTTTCCAGTTAAATCACCCCGCTATTTTGATGTCAACTAAACCTAAATTTATTTATATACTCCGGTAAACCTATAAGTTTATAGTATTACTATAGTTCAGAGAAATCATTTTGATGATTAACCAAATCTTGCGCCGCTTAATTCCCAAGTGGATATCGTTGATAGAATTCAGGAATATCCCATTTAACAACCAGCATAAATTATTCTTTTCTTCTGCTTTACCAACAGTGGGGGCTTTTGTTACAGGTCTTTGTCTGAGCTTGCTATTTGCTGCTTGTTCATCGACACCTACTGTTAATGCCCCTAATAACAGTGCCACATCTCAGGGTAATTCTGCTTCTAGTAAAGCAACCGTAGTCAGATTTGGCTATCAAAAAACGACCGTTTTGCTGAGAACTAAGGGTGTTTTAGAGAAGCGTTTAGCGCCAGAAGGTATCACTGTACAGTGGACTGAATTTCAAGCGGGGCCACAACTACTAGAAGCCATGAATGTGGGTAGTATTGACATTGGCCCTGTGGGAGAATCACCACCAATATTTGCTCAAGCAGCGGGGACATCACTAACTTATGTTGTTGGTACTGCGGCTACTCCGGCTAGTTCCGCAATTCTTGTTCCTCAGAATTCACAAATTCAAAAAGTTTCTGACTTGAAGGGCAAAAGAGTTGCCTTTCAAAAAGGATCTAGTGCCCACTTATTATTAGTCCAAGCTTTAGAAAAAGCGGGATTGAAATATACAGATATTGAACCTAAATATTTGGCTCCGGCTGATGCCCGTGCTGCATTTGTAAAAGGGAGTGTAGATGCTTGGGTAATTTGGGACCCATTTTATGCAGCGGCTCAAGAGGCAACTAAAGCTAGAGTCCTAATTGATGGCACAGGAATTAATAAACAGGGAGGATATTATTTGATGACTCGCAAATTTGTCACTGAAAATACTCAAACTGTCAAGGCAATAGTGGAGGAAATTAAAAATCTTGAAGAATGGTCTAAACAGAATCGAGAAGAGGTAGCAAAAACTCTCGCACCTGTGTTAGGAATTGACTTGGAAACGATGAAAAAAGCAACTAACAGGCGGACTTTTGGGATTGTACCAATTGACGACAATTTGATAAATCTACAACAAGGTGTTGCAGATACATATTACAAATTGAAGTTAATTCCCAAAGAGGTAAATGTGAAAGATGCAATGTTGACAAAAAAAGAATATGCAGCATTTTCACCAAAAACTTAAACTAGTACAATGAATCGCCTGTAGGGGCATAGAGATGTATGCACCTACAGATGAAATTGGTATTAGTAGCAAATTTGAAAATGTAAATCTTGGAATTGATTATGACTAATCCTACAGAACTACTGCGATCGCGTTACGGTGAAATTCCCTTCAATCCCGAAATTGCATGGAATGATTCGCTAACAGCACTACTATCTCACCGTTCAATTCGGTCTTATCTAGCCGATCCTTTACCACCGGGAACTCTGGAATTGCTAATTGCAGCCGCCCAATCTGCATCTACTTCCTCGAATTTGCAAACCTGGAGTGTGGTAGCAGTCGAAGATCGACAGCGCAAAGAGGAGTTATCCAAGCTAGCGGGAAACCAAGCACATATTAAGCAGGTTCCTTTATTCTTGGTTTGGTTAGCAGATTTGGCGCGTCTAAGTCATGTTGCTGACAGTCGCGGCATATCTCATGATGCGCTGGAATATTTGGAAATGTTTGTGATGGCAACAATCGATGCAACGTTAGCAGCGCAAAATGCCGCAGTTGCAGCTGAGTCACTTGGTTTAGGAACAGTCTATATCGGTGGAATCAGAAACCACCCGCAAGAGGTAGCACAGATATTGAATTTGCCCTCCTCTGTGTATGCTGTATTTGGGCTGTGTGTGGGCTATCCAAATCCTGAAGTAGAAGCGGCAATTAAACCAAGGTTGCCCCAGTCAGCTGTGCTGCATCGTGAAACCTATAAATTGGCAGAGCAAGAAGAAGCGATCGCTCACTACAACGACATCATGAAAGAATTCTATACTGAACAAAAGATGAATGTTCCTGGCGATTGGTCAGAACACTCAGCCCAACGCATCGCTACTGTAGAATCATTGAGAGGACGCGATCGCTTGCGTGAAGCTCTCAATAACCTTGGCTTCAAGTTACTGTAAACAACAAGAATCAAGATTATGGATTTGCAACTCCGTGGCAAAGTCGCCTTAGTGACAGCTGCTAGTAAAGGTTTGGGCAAAGCTACAGCGAGGCAATTTGCCCGTGAGGGTGCAAAAGTTGCCATCTGCGCCCGCAGGCGAGCCAATCAGGCTTACAGCATGGGAAGCACGCGGGGACGAGATCCGGTCGGGAAGGCTGCGTCGATTCGATCGAGTTCGGTTTGGGTCAGATTGAGTTCCCCGGCTCCCGCGTTTTCAGCGGCGTGTTCGGGGTTGGATGCTTTGGGGATTGCGAAGAGCGAGGAATGCCGCACCAGAAATCGGAGCGCGACTTGGCGAGGGGTGGCGTTATGGGCGGCGGCGATTTCCTGTAGTACGCGACCCGCGGTTGTGCGCGAACTGGGAAAATTCCCATGACCGAACGGGCTGTATGCGACTACGGCGACCCCATGCTTCTCACACCAGGGGATCACAGCGTGTTCGATCGCTCTCTCTTTCAAATGGTAAAGGACTTGATTGCAGACGAGAGAACCCTCGCCAGCGATCTTCTGGACTGCTTCAAGGTCAGGCACATCGAAGTTGCTCACGCCCCAGCAGAGAATCTTCCCCTCGTGCTGAAGCTGCTCGAAGGCAGCGATCGTCTCCTCCAGTGGGTGTTGACCGCGCCAGTGCAACAGATAAGAGTCCAGCCGATCGGTATGAAGTCGAGCGAGGGATTTCTCGCAGGCTATGATCGTCCCTCTCCGAGAAGCATTTCCAGGAAGAACCTTGGAAACCAGGAAAACCTGATCGCGTCGTCCAGCGATCGCCTCTGCGACCACCTCCTCAGCGCTACCGTACATCTGTGCCGTGTCGATATGGGTCATGCCGAGATCGAGTCCTTGGCGCAAAGCGGCGATCGCAGAGGCGCGGTCACCGTTATCGATGTACCAGGTTCCTTGACCGATCGCTGCCACCTCGCGCTGCGTGGAACCAAATCGATGCTGTTCCATACCTGTCCTCCCGATTAACGCTCCGAGTCCTCACGCCATCTGCCGTACCTGCCCTGCATGGCTGAACAGCTCGATCATTTCCCGGTTGAAGGCTGGGATGTCGTCTGGCTTGCGGCTCGACACGAGGTTGCTATCAACTACAACTTCCCGATCTACCCACTGGGCACCTGCGTTCTGGAGATCGGTCTTGAGCGACGGCCACGAAGTGATCTGCCGTCCGCGCACCACATCTGCCTCGATCAGAGTCCAAGGCCCGTGGCAGATCACCGCTACCGGCTTGTCAGTATCAAAGAAGGACTTTATAAACTCGATCGCCTTAGCTTTAGTCCGAAGTTGATCTGGATTGGCAACACCACCGGGAAGCAGGAGGGCATCATAGTCGGCTGGATTTACTCGATCGAGGGGGACATCTACCGGGAAAAAATCCCCTTTGTCATAATGGTTCCAGCCCTGAACGCGATCGCTCTTAGGTGAAATGATGTGGGTTTGAGCACCTGCTGACTCAAGGGCTTGCTTGGGTTGAGCCATTTCAACTTGCTCAAAGCCATCTGTAACCAGAATGGCAACTTTCTTATTTGTGAGTTCTTCTGTCATCTCTACCTCCTAAAGTATTGGCTAGACTTGGTTTTTTCGTGTTCTTGTGGGGTTTTAGGCAGCCTGACCTGGCTTGAGCACGATCTTGATACAGTTGTCCTTCTTGTGCTTGAAAATTTCGTAGCCGTGCGGTGCTTGTTCTAGCGGCAGACGATGGGTGATTACAAAAGATGGGTCGATATCGCCATTTTGGACGCGATCGAGTAAGGGGCGTAAGTACCTATGAACGTGCGTTTGTCCCGTTTTAAATGTTAAGGCTTTGTTCATGGCAGCACCCATCGGTATCTTGTCTACAAAGCCGCCGTAAACACCAGGAATTGAAACAGTGCCACCTTTGCGACAGGCAACAATCACTTGCCTTAAGGCAGTGGGTCGGTCGGTTTCCATACGCACGGCTTGCTTTACCTGGTCGTAAAACGCATCAGGGCCCGTACCGTGGGCTTCCATTCCCACAGCATCCATGCAAGCATCTGGACCGCGCCCACCGGTCATATCTTTAAGGGCTTCACCAACATCAACTTCCTCATAGTTAAGGACTTCTGCCTTGCCGTATGAAGCCATCTGTAGGCGTTCGGGAACTCGATCGATCGCAATGACGCGCTCGGCACCTAGCATATATGCACTTCTAATGGCAAACTGTCCGACTGGACCGCAGCCCCAGATCGCTACAGTATCTCCTGGCTGGATATCGCAGTTTTCCGCTGCCATATAGCCAGTGGGGAAGATATCCGTCAGAAACAAAACTTGTTCGTCTGTTAGTCCATCAGGAATCTTGAATAAACCGACATCGGCAAAGGGAACGCGGGCATATTCAGCTTGACCTCCAGCATAGCCACCCATCATATGGGAGTAGCCGAAAAGACCAGATGGGGAATGACCCATGAGTTTTTCCGGTATCCAGGCGTTGGGGTTGGAGTTATCGCACAGCGACCACAAATCTTTTTGACAAAAGAAACAGGAGCCGCAGGAAATGGTAAAGGGGACGACAACGCGATCGCCTATCTTCACATTCTTGACAGCACTGCCTAGCTCAACGACCTCCCCCATGAATTCATGACCCAGGATATCGCCCTTTTCCATCGTGGGAATGTAACCGTCATAAAGATGTAAATCAGAACCGCAAATCGCCGTTGACGTGATTTTAATAACAGCATCACGCGGATTGATGATTTTTGGATCGGGTACTGTTTCAACCCGCACTTCGTTAGCGCCGTGCCAGCAAACTGCTCTCATTGAGTTGTTCTCCTTTTTTATTTCGCGCATTAGCCAGAGGCGAAGCGTTAGACGCAAAGGGTAAGAGATGACAAGCTTCCTTAGCCTCTTTGCACCTTGCCGTACCCCAAAATTTGCTTGAAATCAGGGTTTGAGTAAGACTTTGACGCAGTTGTCTTGTTTGTGTTTGAAAAGCTCAAAGCCGCGTGGTGCGTCTTCTAGACTGAGGCGATGTGAGAATACAGCAGATGGATCGACTTCGCCTTCGATGACGTGACCCAGCAACCGAGGCATATACTTTTGACCGTGCATTTGTCCCGTTTTGAGCGTCAAACCTTTGTTCATGAAAGCGCCCATCGGCATCTTGTCCACGAAGCCAGCATAAACGCCCATGACCGACAGAGTGCCACCCTTGCGACAAGCCAGAATCATTTGCCGCAACACATGAGGGCGATCGGTTTCCAGCCGTACTGCCTGCTTCGCTTCATCGTAGAATCCTTCCAGCCCGATCCCATGAGCTTCCATGCCACAAGCATCAATGCAAGCATCGGGACCGCGCCCGCCTGTCATTTCTTTCAGGGCTTCGCCCGCATCGACTTCCTCATAATTGATCGTTTCCGCTTTCGCGAAGTCCTTAGCCAGTTGCAAGCGGTAGGGAAAGCGATCAATGCCAATCACGCGCTCGGCACCGAGTAGATAGGCACTGACCATAGCGAACTGTCCGACTGGGCCACAACCCCAGACTGCTACGGTGTCTCCAGGCTGAATATTACATAAATCTGCTCCCATGTAGCCGGTGGGAAAGGCATCGGTGATCGGCAGCAGTTTTTCATCGGGAATGTCTTGGGGAAGTTTGAGCGCGCCGAAATCAGCGAACGGCACGCGAACATATTCTGCATCGCCACCGGCATAGCCACCGAATAAATGGGAATAGCCATAAATTCCCGACGTACCAAAGCCAAACACCTTCTCCTGCATCCAAGCGTTGGGGTTGGAGTTATCGCATAGTGACCATAAATCTCGTTGGCAGAAGAAACACGAGCCGCAGCCGACCATGGAAGAGACAGCCACGCGATCGCCCTTTTGCAATCGCTTGACTTCGCTACCAATTTCAACAACTTCCCCCATAAACTCGTGACCAAGAATGTCACCCGGTTGCATCGTCGGAATGTAGCCATCGTAGAGGTGCAAGTCAGAACCACAAATGGTTGTTGATGTCACTTTAAGGATGGCATCGCGCGGGTTGAGAATTTTTGGATCGGGAACTGTTTCGACCCGCACATCATTAGCACCATGCCAGCAAGCTGCTTTCATAGTCATTAGTCCTTATGTCATTGGTTATTAGTCGTTAGTCTTCTCATTAGTCCGAATGGCACTAAGAAAAGGGAAAATCGTTGAGGCAGCAGGGGTGCAGAGGAGCACAGGAGCACAGGAGCAGGGGAGAAAGAAGAAGTTCTAGGCATACGAACGCAAGAAATAGAAATTCCCCTCTGCACCCCTGCCCCTCTACAATCCTTACGCTGCATACCCTTGAGCTTAACTTAGTGCCATTCTCATTAGTCCTTAGTCATTTGTCGTTAGCTAATAAACAAAGGACAAGTGACTATTTCCCTCTTGGTTGTCCCTCTGTGGTGGCAATCTCGCCTGCTTCCATCATCATTTTGAAGCGACGTAAATCATCTCCGATTTGCTGTTCTGGGTCTTCGCCAAATAATTTAGCGATGTCTGCGACGGGCTTCGCCAACGCAGCCCCAATTGCACCCCCAGGCGGGGTAAATTCTCGGATTGTTTTTACCTCAGTGCCACGATTCTCAGGTGCTGGCTTGAAGTGGACGCGACCAGAGGTTTCAATTGCTGCGCTTTCAACCGAAGTCCAGGCAATCAATTCGTTTTCTCGGTCTTCGGTAATGACTACATCCCACTCAACGCTTTCATTTAAGAATCCTTTGCTAATCCAGTGCGATCGCGTAGCGTGTCCGGAGGACTCTCGCTTCTCGTCGTATACCGTCACCTCTTTGAGATGCTTGATAAAGCGTGGCAAGTTATCAAAGTTACGCCAAAAGCGATAAAGTTCCTCTACTGGTTTGTTAATGGTTAAAGTCTTTTCAACTTTGACCTGTTGGTTCATGACTGTACTCATGACCATTACCTCTTGTGGTTGCTATATGTGTTTTAATTATCAAACTTGGGACAAATTGATTTGTCCTAACTCTTCTATTCCTTAGAGTTGTAGTTAAAAAAAAATTACTTATACTCTTTCAATAGTCTTAGTTTTTCAATAAATTGATACTTCAAAAGTAGTAATTGGCAGTTACAATATTTGTATATAAAAACACTTAGTTAATTTACAAAACAGTATTTTACCAGGCTGGACATATACAGAACGGGTAGAAGAATTGATCGATGGCCGCACTGCTAAAAGTGGTGAAACAAAAGAAGCAGAAATTGCTAGAATCAATGGGACAGTCCCTTTGGGTCGTATGGGGACACCAGAAGAGTTTGCCAATGTTGCGGTATTTCTGAGTTCACCAGCAGCCTCATTTGTGAACGGAGTCATGCTGCAAGTAGATGGCGGAATTATTCAAAGCACATTTTGAGCGGCTCGATCCATCGAACAGAATTCAGGAGTCAGGAGTCAGAATTCAGAATGAATTCTCTACGACTGGCGGCTAGCGAGTCATCGTACTCTTACGCAGTTTTCCTCCTGCCCCCGTTCAACTACGCTCACGGCAAGCCTTCCCCTGCCCGGTTGTTGAGTTTCAACTACGCTCAACTACCGCTTAGTCAAAACACTGCCTTCCTCGAAAAACTAACTTTGACTACTTTCATCATTTCTTCAATTGTTCTAAATAGACAGCAACCATCATCATAAAGCTGTTACATCTTTGTTAAGAATAGTTACAAGTTCTTAACACAAGGAAATATTTTTTATGGAAGTCTCACTTGAAAAGAATGCACCACATCGGGTTGTTATCGTTGGTGGCGGCTTTGGTGGACTGTATACAGCAAAAGCTTTGAAGAAAGCAAATGTAAATGTTACTCTCATTGATAAACGTAACTTTCACCTATTTCAGCCGCTTTTATATCAAGTTGCCACAGGTACGCTATCACCTGCTGATATTTCTGCACCATTGCGATCTGTATTCAGCAAAAGCAAGAATACAAAAGTGCTGTTGGGAGAGGTAAATGATATCGATCCAAAAGCGCAACAAGTTATTTTGGGTGATGAAGTAGTACCTTATGACACATTGATTGTCGCTACAGGTGTTAACCATTCCTATTTTGGTAAAGATAACTGGAAAGAATTTGCTCCTGGCTTGAAAACTGTTGAAGATGCCATAGAAATGCGTCGCCAGATATTTTCGGCATTTGAAGCGGCAGAAAAAGAAACCGATCCTGAAAAACGCCGTGCTTTGTTGACTTTTGTGATTGTCGGGGGTGGGCCCACCGGTGTAGAATTATCCGGCGCGATCGCAGAATTAGCATACCAAACTCTCACAGAAGATTTCCGCAGCATCAATACTTCAGAAGCGAGAATTGTACTATTGCAAGGTGGCGATCGCATCCTCCCACACATTTCACCAGAATTATCGAAAGTAGCAGCAGAATCTTTGCAAAAGTTGGGTGTGGCTGTCTACACCAACACCAGAGTGACAAATATTGAAGGTAACATCGTTACTTTCAAGCAAGGCGATGAATTGACAGAAATTACCTCAAAAACTATCTTGTGGGCAGCAGGTGTTCAAGGTTCGCCTATGGGGAAAGCCCTAGCAAAAAGTACAGGTGTAGAATGCGATCGCTCTGGACGCGTGATTGTAGAACCGGACTTGTCTATCAAGGGTTATAACAACATTTTTGTAGTGGGAGATTTAGGCAACTTTTCCCATCAAAATGGTAAACCCTTGCCTGGTGTTGCACCTGTAGCCAAACAACAAGGAGAGTATGTAGCTAAACTCATTAAACGCAGGCTTAAAGGTGAGACTTTGCCAGAGTTTCGTTACAATGACGTGGGTACTTTGGCGATGATTGGGCAAAATTTAGCTGTTGTAGATTTAGGCTTAGTCAAACTCAAAGGTTTCATTGCTTGGCTCTTTTGGCTAGTAATTCACATTTACTTCTTAATCGAGTTTGACACTAAAGTAGTAGTAGCAATTCAGTGGGGATGGAATTATATTACTCGTAATCGTCGCTCTAGATTGATTACAGGTCGAGATGGTTTTGTAGAAGGAAAAACTGTTAACAAGAGGGTGCAACAGCCTTCTGGGACACCTCTGTAACTTCAGGGATAACACCCGATAGTACTCATATCGTGTTCTGGTAAAGACTTATCATTTAGAGGGCAGGGGGGCAGGGGAGCAGGGGAGCAGGGGAGCAGGGAGCAGGGAGCAGGGGAGCAGGGGGAAAGAGGCTGTGTCGCAAACGCTGTGAACCCTTTAAATTATTTACTGTCGTAACTGGCGATCGCTACAATCGTAGATAAGGGAACTTCCGCAAAATACTGTTGCTGAAATTGCTCTTCTCGAACAGCAGCTAAAAATCGCGCAACTGCTTCGTCGGCAAGGTTTTCGGCACTATCGTTTGGATTCCAGGTAATTTGTAAAGAACGGTCTTGTCGTTGAACTGTGAACCCTAAATATTTTAAGGCTTTGATTCCGACAAGTAAGGTTTGGTCGCTGATGCCGATTTTCTCTAAAAGTTGTCTGCGGGTAACTAGTTGATTTGTGCGACTGAGATATTTGGCAATTCCGACAAGAGTCAGCCAAATTTGATTAGGTGGTTGATGGTTAGGTTTAGACCAAGCGATCGCTAATTGTTGCTGATTCTCAAGCCCAGACGTAGAGCGACTGATCGCCAAACACCGCCGCAACCACATACGTAAATCATCCCAATTTGTGGGACAATCTTCAATAATTAGTCCTGAGTGCTGAGTTGCTGAGTGTTCCTGATTCCGTAAGTCTAGGATGAAAGGTGTTAGCGATAGCTGAGTGTTGAGTGCTGAATTAGCAGAAGAACGCACGGCAATCAATCTGATTTCATAACGTTTTTTGAAGGTGTTGTAGTCTAGTTCTGCTATGCAATCACACCTTCCTATGGGCAATTCATCTTTGTAGTGTCCCCACCATAAGCCAGGAAAAGCACTTCTGCTAGAATCATCTCGAATATCAAACTCAGCTTTAATGTACTGTACCTTTTTCCCTTGCCAATCCTGCTGATTGCGATGCCAAGAATTTTCAAACCAGCAGTTTTGAATTAGCAATTTCGGAACAGGATTACCCATTCCACAAGGTTCTAGCAGTTTCAGTTCCAAAAATAACTCTTTCCCCAAATCGGCTACCGTTACCGTCAAGTCTGCTTGTACAGTTGGCGTTAGAGTTGTACTACCTAAAGATTGCCGCAACTGCTGATTAATCGCCGCCGTAAATAAAGGAATATTCTCCACCAACAAACTCAAACCCGCTGCAAAGGGATGTCCCCCAAAGCGATGTAACAAATGTGCTTGCTCTTTCACCAGCTGGTATAAATCGACAGAATTCACCGAACGAGCGGAACCCCTTGCAAGCAAAGAAGAAGAATTGCTCCCCTGCTCCCCTGCTCCTTCCGTACTCAACAAAATCGTCGGGCGTCCTGTTTCTTGTGCCACCTGTCCAGCAACTAAGCCCAATACACCCGCAGGCCATTGGGCATCTTCTAAAACAATGACGCTGGTGGTTGATAAGTCTAGTTGAGTCAGTTTTTGCGCCACTTGTGCTTGCACATCTTTTTGTAAAGATTTGCGGCGGGCGTTGGCGAGTTCTGTAACTTCGGCGAGTTCGTTACAACGTTTGACATCGCGACTAGTTAATAATTCCACGCAAAAACTGGCATCACCTTGAATGCGACTAACGGCGTTAATTCTCGGCCCCAAACCAAAAGAAATATCTGTGGGGCGATCGCCACTTTTCTGGCACAATTCTAATAATCTTCCTACCCCTGGACGCCGCCGTGCTGCTGCTGGCTGTTTAAAATCTTCTTGCAGTCGTTGAATTCCCATCTGTGCCAAGTAGCGACAATCTCCGCTTAACTGCACTAAGTCGGCAATTAATCCAACTGCAACTAAATCTAATAAATCTTCTAACGGATATTTTGCAACATTTGGCAGAGTTTGATATAGCGCTTCCACCAACTTATAAGCTACCGCCACTCCAGAAAGATTAAATAACTGATGTTCTTTTGGAAAATAGCGAGGATTGATAATTGCTGCGACGGGTGGGCGTTCGGTTGGTAAAGTATGATGGTCTGTAACTATTACATCTATACCTAGCTGTTTAGCATAGATAATTTCCTCAATATTTGTGCTACCTGTATCGCAAGTAACTATTAATTTGCAACCTTCTTTTGCTAAGTTATCAATTCCTTGATTATTAAGTCCGTGGGATTCTTTCAGGCGATTGGGAATATAGTAAACTAACTGAGTATTTTGAGCATAAAACTGTCCCAATCCATCCCAAAGTACCGATGTAGCGGTAATACCATCGGCATCGAAGTCTCCCCAAATGGCAATTTTTTCTTTAGTATTATATGCTTGTTGCAACCGTGCGATCGCCAGATGCATTTCTTGCCCAAACTCAAAGGGACTTGTTGGTTGATAAACTTTATAGTTGATAAAAGCTGTTAATTGTTGACGATCTTTAATACCCCGTTGCCACAACAATTGCGCTGCATACAGTCCACTTGATGCACGTGTATACTGTTTCACTGCTTGGATAAACCACTCTGGTGGTTGTTCAGTTGCTGTTATAGTCCACTGCTGTTGTTCTGGCATACAAACAAAGTTAGGATTTAGAAGTTAAAACTCTTAAAATACAAGGATAATTTGTAAACCTGTGGAGTTGACCTTTAGAAGAGTGAAGAAAGGTTCCAGGAATTGCTCAGATAATCTGGTCATCAAACTTAAATTCTAATTCTACCTCTTGAATAGATAAAGTTTCATCTTCGTGACTATGAATGTAGGAAGGTGTAAAGTTTTGTAGCTGAACAGCGATTCCCTACTCGCTACTCTCCGTGATTGTTTACAGGACTTACACAAAATCATGAAAAAACGAACCGCATACTCCTACGGAGAAGCAAGCTACGCGCAGCGTCTCGTTAGAGAAGGACACAAAGGAATGAGAGTTTCAGAAAGTTATTGCGTAAGTCCTAGTTTAATTAATTTTAACTACTCAACTTAGCAGCACCAAAAGTAGCATTGAACTTGCGACACCAGATAGCGGCAGATTTGTAATCTGCTAAATTGATATTGTTAGGAATAGAATATGTTTGAGCGCCGCTATACTTTTTTAAGGGAGCAATAATGATATAGTCTCCATCTTTTAAAGAATAAGCTGGTGGATTAGTTGAACCGATTACATTATCTGAACGATGCAAAATTACGACTAAATCCGGGCCTGATTCCGAGGTTTTAAACGATTCTCCAAGCTCTAGAAATGATTTACTATCTTTGGTAGCAATACTGACTGTTCCTTCAGTTGTCTGTTCTCCAGAAACAAAAGTACCTGACTTTTGAGATTGTACCAAAGGGGTTAAAGACTTCGCCGGAGTTGAAGATTTTGGAACCGATGTATTTACTGCGATCGCAACTTTTTTAGACTTATTATTTGATACTTCTCGGACACAGCCAACCATGATAAGAGAAGACAAAATTAGTATTAATAAATTTCTGATTTTCATACCAAATAAGATAGATTTTGAATTGAGCTTTGAACTAATTATTGCTTACATAATTAGTCTAAAAATGACGGATATCTAAGGATTAATCTCTAAAAATCTGATATTTTTTTTAAAAAGTTCTTATGGATTTTTCAGCAAAATCTCAACTTTCAGTCTGCAAGTACTTAGGTATAAAAAACATGCTTAAATTATCGTAAGCGTACATAGACTCAAGTCAGCCAAACATAATCTTCTAGAATTATTTAACTTTGCTTACAATAATACCGCTTATTTTTACCTATTTAATTCTTGTATAAATTTAAATTTAGTTAAGTAAAATTTCATAATTTTGTTGTATACAAATAGCAGATGTCTCTAGTAAAATCTTTCTATCAACTCACATCTTGTATCTAACGATTAAAATTGCGGCTACCCAAATCAAGCTTCAGAAACAGGCTTCAAAACCCATGCAATAGGCATCCATGAGCAAAACCAGTGATGACGAAATGTTGTTGCACAAGCAAACTTGGCATCGTGAGCGGCAAATAATCGCACGTTTATCTTCTTTGAACTATCGAACTGGCGAACTGAGTAGCTATTTGCACAACATTGCTTGCGGAGTCAGCGAACTCATTGGAGTTGATTGGACAGTTGTTACCTTTTGCCAAAAGGGGTTTGAAACTGTTCTAGCCAGTAGTCTTGAAATGGGCGAAGGCGAACATGTTTATTCACTACATGGTTTACTAACTGGTACTGTTATCAAAATGGGTCAATCATTAGCAGTAAAAGATGCTCAAAAACACCCAGAGTATGGACAGGCTCCAGAAGGTTATTGTGCATATTTAGGGATACCATTGCGGACTGCTGAAAGTGAAGTGATTGGTACTATCTGTTCTTTTAACCATTTACCACGTGATTTTACAAAAGAAGACATCCAAATTGTGGAATTATTTGCTGAACGAGCTGCAACAGCAATTAATAACTATCATCTATATCAACAACAGTGCAAATTTAATCATATTCTAGAAGCTGAGGTAGAAAAACGTACCGCAGAATTACAAGCAGCCCAAGCCAAGCTTTTAGAACAAGAAAGACTGGTAGCAATTGGTGAATTTACTGCTATGATTGTGCATGAAATTCGCAATCCTTTGACAACAACGATCATGGGATTGAAATATTTCCAAAAAACTATTTTAACTGAATCTGCTCAAGAACGATTGGCATTGGCATTGAGCGAAGCTAGTCGTTTAGAACGTCTATTAAGTGAAATTTTGCTCTATGCCAAGCCTCAAGTGTTGCAACTTTGCAAATTGGATGTGAATGAATTTATTTATGAGTTGCTTGTATGTATTCAGGAAATGCCAGAAGCTCTAGAACGACAAATTGAATTTATTTCGGTATCGTCTACGGTAAAAATATTGGGAGATAAGGACAAACTTAAACAAGTATTTATCAACATTGTCCGCAATGCTTGCGAAGCAGTTTCAGCAGAAGATAACATTAAATTGAAAGTAGATTGTTCCGATACAGATAAAGTTTGTATTAATGTCCACAATAGCGGTGAGCCAATTCCATCGGAAGTTATCACCAAAATTTTTCAGCCATTCTTCTCTACAAAACCTTGTGGCACTGGGCTAGGACTTGCTATTAGTAAACGCATCGTCAATGCTCATAATGGGGAACTGTTAATCTCTTCTGACCTTTTGACAGGAACTACTGTGAGTGTTCAATTACCTGTAGTTATTAAATGAAGTTTTGATTGATATAAATGCCAGATTTTTGTAATGATAATATTTATTACTTTTATTTTTATTTGCAACTTGTGAGCTAAATCACACTAGTAACCTAAGCACCGAAATAAAATTCTATCTGTGCATAAAATATTACATATAAAATGATGGAATTACTTCAACTAATGTTGGTGCTAGGTACAGTAGTTGGTATTACAGACGGAAACACAATTTTGGTTAAAGATAATGCAGGACAAACAACTATAGTCAAGTTAGCGTGTATTAATGCACCAGAAGCAACTGACAAACGCTATGGTTTAGCAGCAACACAAAGGCTAAAAAAGCTATTACCATCTCAAACTCCTGTCGTGATTAGAAGCACAGAACAAATTAAAAATGGTCGTCCAGCGGGTGAAGTATTTGTAGATAATCGGTCAGTAAATCTCCTTTTGGTAGAGTCAGGTAATGCCGTCGTTGACCAAGAATCTTTACAAAATTGCTATGAGAGCAAAACCCAATTTTTAATTGCAGAAGCTAATGCTAAAAATAAGCATTTGGGTTTGTGGCAACAATCAAAATTGCAGTTGAAGTTACATACCAAGTAAGCGCTGGCATTATCAGTTATAATAACCTGAAGAAATTTTAAAACAATACAGTTGAGAATGATCAACAAAACCCTCATGTAGAGACGCGATTTATCGCGTCTTGAAAGATGTCGGGGAAAGGTTAAAGGTTAAAGGGTAAGAGGAAATTAATTCTATCCCTTTCCCCTTTACCCCTTCCCCTTTCCCCCATTTATTGTTGCATTTTTAATATCACCAATCAACTCATCAATCCTTGATTGAGTAGTGTTCCAAGAACACATAAAACGTACTCCTCCCACACCAATAAATGTATAAAACTGCCAATTCTTAGCTTTTAAGCTGTGAATGACTTCTTCAGGTAATTTCACAAATACGGCGTTGGCTTCTCTAGGAAACATCAAGTCAACACCTTCTATGTTTAATAGTTGATTTTCTAAGTATTCAGCACATTGATTGGCATGTCTAGCATTTTTTAGCCAAGCACCAGTTTCTAATAAACCCAACCAAGGAGCCGAAATAAATCGCATTTTTGAAGCTAGCTGGCCTGCTTGCTTGCATCGATAATCAAAATCTTCTGCTAGCGCTTTATTGAAGAAAAGAATAGCTTCACCTAATGCCATTCCATTCTTAGTACCACAAAAACATAATACATCCACTCCAGTCTTCCAAGTAATTTCAGCAGGGCTTTTATTCATAGCGGCAACTGCATTTGCGAAACGAGCGCCATCCATGTGAATCTTTAAGTTATATTTATTTGCAACTTCTTTAATATTTAAAAGTTCTTCAATAGAATATAAAGTTCCTAATTCAGTTGATTGCGTAATGCTAATAACTTTAGGTTTGGGATAATGAATGTCAGTACGTTTAGTAACAATTGACTCTATAGACTCTGATGTTAATTTACCATTTTTACCTTGAGCGAGTAGCAGTTTAGAGCCATTAGATGCAAATTCAGGTGCGCCACATTCATCTGTTTCTATGTGAGATGTCTCATGACAAATAACGCTATGATATGACTGGCAAAGAGCAGCTAAAGATAAAGAATTTGCGGCTGTACCGTTAAAGGTAAAAAATACTTCACAATCAATTTCAAAGAGTTCCCGAAAATAATCTGCTGCTTTTTGAGTCCATTCATCATTTCCATAAGCTGGAACACTACCTTGATTTGCCCTAATCATATATTCCAGTGCTTCAGGACAAATACCAGAGGAATTATCACTTGCAAACTGCTCTAATTGGCTACTCATAATTTCTACTTTGATTTTTAACAGTAATTTTTACAATACTAGTAAATAATTTTTGACTTTGCCAATTCTCAGATTGGGGGATAATGCTATTAACCTCTACAATTATCTAATAATTGTGATTATCCATACTTAATCATTTATGAAAAACAGGTTTTTGGCTTACATAAAAATTTGGAAGTCTGAAATTTTTGATTTTTATATTTTGTATCAAGCTACTTAATTAGCTTTTTTTGCTGTAAGTTTTCTCTGAATTAGTTATAACCTTAAGTAGTATGGTAATAGTATTAAATGACTTTGCTTATGTCTACAGAAAACTGGAATCTTCTTTTCACATCACTGAGATGTTTAATTACTACGGTGTCTTAGTCAACCTTGCGTTGAGCGTATTTTGAGACGTTAAACATCGCAAATAACTAAATATTATGCTAGAAAAATAAAGTTTGCTAATCAGAATGCTAATTATGTACTTATAATATACTATACAATAATAATTTCCTACTAAGTAAGTATGAAATCACTATTGGGCATATTTGTCCATTGTTAGTTCTCAGTGGTCATTTGTTTATTTTCTACTGACTAATGACCAATGACCAGTGACCAATGACTAATAACTAATGACTGAACCATTGATTGAACTGAAAGGTGTTTCTAAGTCCTTTGGTAGCAATAAAGTTCTAGATAATGTAGACTTGACCATTTACCGGGGAGAAGCACTGGGGATTATTGGGCCATCAGGGACTGGGAAATCAACTATCTTACGAGTAATAGCGGGGTTACTTAGTCCTGATGAAGGAGAAATTTTTGTGCAAGGAGTGCGGCGAGAGGGTTTGATTGAGGATGGCGGCCAGCAGGTTGGCATTGGTATGGTGTTTCAGCAGGCGGCCCTATTTGATTCGCTGACAGTAGAGGAAAATGTGGGATTTTTACTTTATCAAAATTCAAAGCTGCCGCGATCGCGCATCCGAGATTTGGTAGAAGAAAAATTGGAGATGGTGGGTTTACCAGCAATAGGCCACCTCTACCCAGCCGAACTTTCCGGGGGAATGCGCAAACGGGTAAGTTTTGCCCGGGCGATTATGTCTAACCCTGATAATCCCAGTGAAGGGCCAGAAGTTCTACTATACGACGAACCAACAGCCGGACTCGATCCCATTGCCTCAACAGTCATCGAAGATTTAATCCGCCACTTGCAATGTTTACATGGAGTTTGTAGTACTTATGCTGTTGTTACCCACCAGGACAGCACTATCCGCCGTACATCTGATAGACTTATATTTCTCTATGAAGGTAAAGTGCAGTGGCAAGGTACAGTTAGTGAAATATACAACACAGAACATCCCTTGATCAGACAATTTATCAGTGGAAGTGTTCAAGGCCCGATTAAAGTCGCCGGCTAGAAACTTAAAAGCCAGGAGTAAAGAGTTAAATTTAACTACTAACTCCTAACTTTTAACACCTAATTGGTTATTGGTTGTTGGTGGAGGCAAAAAAATGCGAGGTCTTATGACAAGCCGCTTCGCGTCTGGGCGAACATTTAGAGAAGGTTCTGTGGGATTATTACTCCTGCTAGGACTAGGGGTATTTGGATTACTCTTTCTGTGGTTAAATAGATTCACCGCTGCTGGCCGTTCATACAAAATTATTGTAGAATTTGCTAACGCTGGCGGAATGCAAAAGGGAGCAGCAGTTCGCTATCGTGGCGTTAAGGTAGGAACTATTTCCCAGCTTCGACCAGGGCCAAATGCCATCGATGTAGAGATTGAAATTCCCCAAACTAACCTCATTATCCCCCGTAATGTCGTGGTAGAAGCTAATCAAAGCGGATTAATTAGCGAAAGTATTATCGACATCACGCCAAGAACAACCTTGCCTGCTGGGGTTGTTGCTAAACCCCTAGATAAAAGTTGCGATCCCAGCCTCATCGTCTGTAATGGCTCTCGCTTAAAAGGTCAGGTTGGCATCAGTGTTGATGCACTAATTCGCAGTTCAACTGAGCTAGCTGGTGCATACAACGATCCAAAATTTTATAGAAATGTCAATAGGGTTCTAGAAACTACCACAGGCGCAGCATCCAGTTTTAGTGAGCTAAGTCAGGATTTACAAGGTTTGACCAAAAGCTTACAACTACAACTTAATACCTTTTCCGCTACGGCTAATTCAGTGCAACGGGCGACAAACCAACTTAATGCATCCGCAAATCAAACAGTCAATAAATTCGGTGCAACTGCAACTCAAGCAAATCGGTTACTAAACAACCTGGATAATTTGTTGACAACAAATCGTTCGACGCTGGTTGGTGCGTTGAATAATATCACCGAAACCAGCAACCAATTGCGTGTTACAGTCAGTAGCTTATCACCATCTGTCAATCGATTGACTCAAGGAGAATTACTCAACAATTTAGAAACGCTTTCAGCAAATGCAGCCCAAGCCTCAGCTAATTTACGTGATGCTTCTAAAACCTTAAACGATCCAAAAAATGCGGTGTTGCTGCAACAAACTTTAGATTCAGCACGAGTAACCTTTGAAAATACCCAAAAAATTACATCTGATTTAGATGAATTGACAGGCGATCCTAATTTCCGTAAAAATCTGCGGCAATTGGTGAATGGTTTAAGTGGTTTGGTATCTTCTACACAACAGATGCAACAACAAGTGCAGGTTGCTACTACTCTAGACTCGGTAAAAGCTGCTGTGAGCAAACCAAAGAATCTAATTCCTACCCCAGCGCCGACTCAACAGGCGATGTTTAATGACAAATCGCTACCAGTCTACGAAAATAATCCCTCAGCTGCTAATTTTGCAAGTACCGATACCGACCTTCAATCAAGTCCCAATCCGTCTATCCCAAACTCATCCCAAGAAAACCTTTTGAAGCAGCTGCGGGAGTATGGCAAGCAACGGGAGCAACTGGAGACGCAGAAAGAGGCAATACAGATTGAACCTTCAGCTTCGCTCACTGCTGACCCTGAGCGTAGCAGAAATGCTGAGGATTTTAAGTAAAATATTTTACTGTCAGGTGAATGTATTGAAGCTCATCGACACCACTTGCTATAACCTTGAAAGGTGTCGATTGTCTGCATAGTTGAGTTTTCAGGCTGTAAAACCCATTGCTTATTGATACAGCAAATTTCAAGGAAAGTGAGGTACACAAGCTAATTCTGTTACCCAGATATAAAGCGTGTTTTACTCCAATATGCTTGGGTTAAAGGTTATTGGTGTAGATAATTACTCTTTCAAGACGCGATAAATCGCGTCTCTACATCTGGGATTTGTTGCTCATTCTGGACTGTGTTGTGTTTTACTCCTGAATTCTGAATTCTGAATTCTGCCGTATCTTCCAAAACTCAAATAAATTTGCTCCCATTAATGACAGCACCTACCTTTAAGAGCGAATTAACATTGGGTCATAAATTTGAAACTCTTGAACCCCATAATTACCCAGAATAGACCTAGCTATATCTTGCTCGCGATCTGTGCCACTAACGATAAGTATGTAATTGTCTTGCTCTATTTGCTCATTATAAAAGCGTGCCCACTCATCTGCTATTCCTAACCTCATAGCGTCAAAGCGTTCACTTAAATTAATGCCTATTGGTACAACCAATTGAGAAAAGTCTTTACAAATTAAGGAAATCTGATTTACTGAAAAACCTGCGATACACATATCCTTAATTGCCGCTTCAGCATTAGCTATGCTATTAAAGCAACTAACACTATACTTAGACATCATGCCACTTTCATTAGGAATTGCAGTAGCAGAAGTCGTTGTAGTCAGAGAATTTGTAGTTTCAGATTCACTGTTGAGATGCTCGTAAATACCCAACTCTTCAATACCCCAACGCTGTAGTATTTCTTGTACTTTAGCAATTTCAAAAGATGTACAATCCACGATTATTAAATAGTGTCCCTCCTCTACTCGCTCGTTATATGCTCTAGCTTGCTCTGACGACATTCCCCAACCAACTAATGCACCAGCAAAAGTCCCAGTGGCAGCACCAATACTTGCGCCAACAAGGGTTGTAACCAAAGCAGTTGCCGCTGCCCCAGCCAGCATTATTGGGCCAACTCCAGGGATTGCTAAAGTCCCAAGACCCACTAATAAACCAGTTAACCCACCAACAGCACCCCCTGAAAGCCCTCCGACTGTTGCACCTTCGTCAGCTTTATCACCAGTACCCTCTTTAAGTTCATTATCGGCAATCTCATGATTGCGATCTGAATTTTGTACAAGTATAGATACTTTCTCCATCGCCAAGCCAGAATCTCTCAACTCATGTATTGCCCGCTCTGCATCTCTCCGATGAGTAAATACGCCTACTGCACGTTGATATTGACTTAAAACCATAATTACTCCTTGGTCACAGGGGAAAGATTAATCACTGACAAAGTTGATTCTTCAGTACTTGTTATATTAAATACGAGTTGGTTCAATTCAAAACTATCCTTAGTAATAAAATATATTCTTTCGCTCATGAGGTAGGTAATAACACCCTCAAGGGTGCGAGTCAAAAAGTAAATACACCAAGATGGAAAAACCTCTAACTGATGCAGAATCATTAGTGAGTGGCACGGAACAGCCTTAACTAACTACATTTGTATATCCAACGCAGACATAATAACATTCGCCTGTGTTGATATTTTAAATTCTCACAGCTTGGTCATAGAATGCAAATTACGTCTTTGAAATTCCGCTTCCGTCCTGACTGTGGTGTTTTTTATAACGAGTCCGGGAATTCTGTGTGATTTGATGGACAACCTGTTTAACAAAACCTTTCTAAAGGCTGACTGTCCTTTATTTATAGTTTGTCCGTAGGCAGAAGAGATCGATACATAGAATAAGTAATATTAATTTGTATAGCTAAAAGGCTTGTGTAGATTTCATCCTACCTAGTAGTCTGCCAACCCAAAAATGCTGCGTGATGGCTGGGTCAAGGGGAAGGGGTAAGGGGTAAGGGATTTGAAACTTTTCCCCCTTTACCCCGCCAAGTTCACTTGGCGAACTACTAGTTCAAGCCGTATTTCTTTATGAGTTTGGTAAGCAGTAATTATGCGTTGGCAAATAGGTCGTCGGAGTACAAATGTTGAAGATCGGCGTGGGATGAAGATTTCCGCTCCTGTCGTGGGTGGGGGCGTAGGAGCAGTACTCATATCGCTAGTGGTTTTACTATTGGGTGGCGATCCCAGTGCCCTTTGGCAACAAGATTCCCCGCCAAGTGATAGCCCGATACCTGAGTCACCTCAAACAACAGGATCTCAAACTCAAGATCGAATGGCGGATTTTGTATCTGTTGTACTGGCTGATACAGAAGATACATGGAGTGAGCAGTTTCGGCAAGACGGAAAAACTTATGTAGAACCAAAGTTAGTTCTTTACTCAGGAGCGGTAGAGTCTGCTTGTGGATTTGCACGTTCAGCAGTTGGGCCGTTTTATTGTCCGCGCGATCAAAAGGTGTATATTGACTTGAGTTTTTACCGCGATTTGAAGACTCAATATCAGGCACCGGGAGATTTTGCTCAAGCATACGTGATTGCTCATGAAATTGGACATCATGTCCAAAATCTACTGGGGATTTCGCAGCAAGTTCAAACCTTGCAGAACCAAGTGAGTCAGACGCAAGCAAATCAGCTTTCTGTGCGATTAGAATTACAAGCAGACTGTTTTGCAGGCGTTTGGGCAAATCATGCTCAACGCTCACGGCAAATTCTGGAAACAGGTGATATTGAAGAAGCATTGAACGCAGCTAGCAGTATTGGAGATGACCGCTTGCAAAAACAAGCTAAAGGCTATGCTGTGCCAGAATCTTTTACACATGGTAGTTCCGCCCAAAGGGTTCGTTGGTTTAAACAAGGTATCCAAACAGGCGATCCTCAAAAATGTAATACTTTTGCCAAGACAAATTCCTAACATAGAGCAGAATTCAGGAGTAAAATACGCTTTGATATTTGGGCAAACAAACTTGAAATCTGCTGTATTTCAAGTTTTACGATTATCTGGCAGCTATCGAGCTTTATTGGCAAAACTTTCCTGAGCCGGAAGCAGAAATTGAGGAAGCGATCGCCACAATCGATTTAGACTATTTCCAAGAAGACTTGTCTAAACTGATCTGGTTATGGAAACGAGCTAGCGATCGCAAACGACGTCGAAAGGAGTCGAAACACTGCCTCCTGCCTTCCTTGATAACTAATTCCAATCCTGTTCATCTTTCTTGCCACGGCTTTTGTAAATTCCACCCAAATCGTGAATTTGACGAGTTTTCTCAAAAAGCTCGGCTTCGGTCAAACCCCACTGTTGCAAGACTTTATCTAGGTCTTTTTGGATGTCTCTCGCCCCTGGAAACCCTTGATAGCGCATTCGCAGTCTAGCCAATTCTGCTAAGTTATAGTCTGTAGCCTCTTGAGCGAGTAAAATATCAATAAGGGGGCGATCGCGGTTATAAAGTGGATGTTGTTGATCTTTACCGGCCGTTGCTTCAGTCATTGTCAGTCCTGAGTTTAGAGTGCTAAGTCCTGAATTTTAAGTTTAGCTGACAGTGGAAAACAGAACAGACAAAAGAAAATTGTCAAATACCGAAAGTTTAACTGTCAACTTTGCCACTTCTGACTTTCTCCGTACTCTACTCAACACTTTTAGTAGACGGCAAGTACACCTGATGTCTTACGGCTCTCACCACTGCCACTTAACTTTAAATAAAGTTACATTAGTCCTTAAGAAAATACAAAAAACTTTAGATGAGGGTGAATTTTATCTCACCCAAAGTCCAAGCAGCGAGGGAGCAATAACCCATTATGTTTGAACACTTCACTTCCGAAGCCATTAGAGTAATTATGTTAGCTCAGGAGGAAGCACGTCGCCTGGGACATAACTTCGTAGGAACTGAGCAAATTCTCCTGGGTTTAATGGGAGAAGGAACTGGGGTTGCTGCTAAAGTGCTAGCTGAATTAGGCGTTACCCTCAAAGATGCACGTCGCGAGGTAGAAAAAATTATTGGTAGGGGTTCTGGCTTTGTACCACCAGAAATTCCTTTTACTCCTAAAGTAAAAAGCCTCTTCGAGCAATCGTTTAAAGAAGCTCATAGTTTGGGACAGAATTACATTAACACTGAACACTTACTCTTAGGATTAACCGAGGCTGGTGAAGGTGTCGCCGCCAAAGTACTGCAAAATCTAGGTGTTGACTTCAAGAGTGTCCGCAGTGCCATAGTTCGCCGTTTGGGTGAAAATGCACCAGCTTTTGCTGGTAGTGGTAATCAAAAGCGCACCCAACCGCTAACAATGGAAGAATTTGGCAGAAATTTGACCAAATTAGCACAAGAAGGCAGACTCGACCCCGTAGTTGGTCGCCAGAAGGAAATTGAGCGGGCAATCCAAATTCTCGGTCGCCGCACTAAGAATAACCCAGTGTTGATTGGGGAACCAGGAGTTGGTAAAACTGCGATCGCAGAAGGTCTAGCTCAACGGATTATCAACCAGGATGTTCCTGAAAGTTTGCAAGACAAGCAAGTTATCAGCCTCGATATGGGGTCATTGGTAGCTGGAACTCGCTTCCGTGGCGATTTTGAAGAACGCATCAAAAAAGTCGTGGAAGAAGTTCGCACTGTCGGCAATATCATCTTGGTGATTGACGAAATTCACACCTTGGTTGGCGCTGGTGGTACAGAAGGTGGCTTGGATGCAGCCAACATCCTCAAACCTGCCTTAGCACGGGGTGAACTCCAGTGCATCGGCGCAACTACCCTCGATGAGTATCGGAAGCATATTGAGCGCGATGCCGCCCTAGAGCGTCGTTTCCAACCGATTAAGGTCGGGGAACCCTCAGTAGAGGAAACCGTACAAATTCTCTACGGCTTGCGCGGTGCTTACGAACAGCACCACAAAGTCACAATTTTGGATTCAGCACTTGTAGCAGCAGCAGAATTATCAGACCGCTATATTAGCGATCGCTTCTTGCCCGATAAGGCAATTGACTTGATTGATGAAGCTGGTTCTCGCGTCCGTCTGCGGAACTCCCAAAGTTCTCCCAATAAAGAACTTAAGCGGGAACTCGCTGGCGTTACCAAAGAAAAAGAAGCAGCAGTCAGAGTCCAAGATTTTGACAAAGCTACAGAACTGCGCGACCAAGAGTTAAAACTCGCAGAACAACTGCAAGCAACGTTTACACCAACCGAGCAACCTGTCAACTCGACTGTAGTTGACGAAGAAGACATTGCCCAAATCGTTGCCTCTTGGACTGGCGTACCAGTCAACAAACTGACTGAATCTGAGTCAGAGTTACTCCTACACCTAGAAGACACTCTGCATCAGCGGCTCATCGGTCAAGAGCAAGCAGTTACGGCAGTCTCTCGCGGTATCCGTCGCGCCCGCGTTGGCTTGAAAAATCCCAATCGCCCCATTGCTAGCTTTATCTTCTCTGGCCCTACTGGAGTTGGTAAAACAGAATTGGCTAAGGCACTAGCTGCCTACTTCTTCGGTGCGGAAGATTCGATGATTCGGCTAGATATGTCCGAATACATGGAAAGCCACACCGTCGCCAAGCTGATTGGTTCGCCTCCTGGTTATGTAGGATACGACGAAGGCGGACAACTAACAGAAGCCGTGCGGCGGAAACCATACTCAGTGCTGCTATTCGACGAAATCGAAAAAGCACACCCCGATGTATTCAATATGCTGCTGCAACTCTTGGATGACGGTCATCTTACCGATGCCAAAGGTCGGAAAGTGGACTTCAAGAACACGCTGATCATTTTGACTTCTAACATCGGTTCCAAGGTGATTGAAAAAGGTGGTAGTGGTTTAGGCTTTGACTTCGACACTCAAGCCGATGCTAGTTATAACCGCATCCGCACCTTGGTAAATGAGGAATTGAAAGCCTACTTCCGTCCAGAGTTCCTTAACCGTCTTGATGAGATTATCGTCTTCACCCAGCTTTCCAAGGATGAAGTTAAGCAAATCGCCGAAATTATGCTTCGCGATGTTGCTAGCCGCTTGACGGAAAAAGGAATTATCTTAGAAGTTAGCGATCGCTTCAAAGAGCTTGTGGTACAAGAGGGTTATAATCCCAGCTACGGCGCTAGGCCATTACGTCGGGCAATTATGCGCCTCCTAGAAGATTCTCTCGCCGAAGCAATGCTGTCTGGTGAAATTACAGATGGAGACACAGCCCTGATCGATGTTGATGATGACTCTCAAGTGAGAGTTAAAAAATCAGAAAAACGAGAATTGCTCTTGGCAAATGTTGGCTAATTTTATACCCGATCGCTTTTACTGTAATATTTGAGAAACACTCCAGCCTCTTGCCTAGAGCAGAGGCACTAACAGGGTCATCTCAGACAAACATCAAGTGAAATGGTATTATTTCTCACCCCTAGTATTTCTACTAGGGGTTTTTTTAGGCGATTTATTTTGAGTGGGCAATACCCGTCTACACACTGTAGCAAATAGAGGATTGAGGAGGGCGATCGCGGACATGAAATAACTTAACTTATGGTCTTTTTATAGTCTTCTCAGTTGACTTATGGCTCTTGACTCCTGCCCAAACAGTAAGTGGCTGCCCAACTTGCTTATACAGTAAGCTTTCCATAATTACACCATTATTGTTAGCGGTGAGAGTTTTATTCGGCTGACGCAAAGACTCATAAAAGCCGTTGTACCATCCTTTTTGAGACTTAAGATTGCCTTGAACGAAATCAAATAACTGACGGGTATAAGTAGTGTTATAAAGCACATGCCAGCCGATCGCAGCTTTGGCACTGAGAAATCGCAAATTGTTGTGCTGTTCTCTGGTATCCGCGATGGTTGCCCAAGGTTCTCCATTGACAAATAAGCTGCTGTAAACAAAGTATGGCGCGCGATCTAAGTTGTCTTCGGTGACGGCGGTTAATTGTTTTGTCGCTGCATAACGCGCGGCTTGGGCAGCTAAAATCCGATCGGCATAAGCTTTAGGCAAAGCTTGAAACCCAGTTTCGATACCATCCAAAATATAGGGTTCGCTCAGAACGTAGTTATTGGCTCCAGAGTTTTTATAGTCCCGTTTGTCGTAAGGAATTCCCTGTCCGTAAAGATCGACAAAGGCAGTATGGGACTGATAATCTAAAGCTTGATTAACATTCAAGCCCCAAAGCTTTAGACCATAAGCAGCATAATTTTCATAGCCCAAGCGACCTTCTTGATTGTATTGTTCTTTGCCTTTGATGACAGCAGTACCATACATTTGACCGTTTGTGGTCAGACGCTTGACTTGCCAGTGTTTCCAAACTGCTGCTGTTTGCGATCGCATTTCTGGATACTTTGCCTCGACAATCTTCAGCCAGATTGCCATTCTTCCCAAATCAATGGCTGACCAGCCAATTTCTTCCCGTTTTTCTAGTTGACCATAATTAACAGGTACGAGAGTTTTGGCATTGTAAACCTTGTTGGGTAGTTCTCCTTTATACAAAGGCATTGACGCCAGTGTATTGAACATTTTGCTCATTTTGACTTCAAATTCAGCCGCAGAAACGATATTGAGTTCTCTAGCACTGACTAAGGCGGCGATCGCTGCTGTCTGATCCCACATACTTATCGAGGCAAAGCCATCAACAGAATTGATCAAGCCAGTTTCATCATTCCAGTTGCGCTGGAAGTATGACCAAGCTTGACGGGCCGTTGTCATTTCTTCTGGGGTCAGTTTTCCAACTCCAGGAGCAACGTATGGAATTATGGCTACTGTTAATTGGTTCTTAGGAATCGGTTGACCTGGCAAAACTACGGATTTAGCATCAAGGCTAGCAACTATTTCAGCTTCTTCTGCACTAGAGACAGGGGGTTGGGGTTTCTCTGGTTGTAAAGCAATTGGGGATGTTGATATTTCAGGGTTTTTTATAGAAGTATTGGAAAGTTGCTTAGACCAACCATTTAAAAGTGCGATCGCGATCGCAGCGGTAACGACTCCTCCTACAGTAGCTAGTATAGACAAGCTCTTAGGTGGCGGTTGAAAGTCAGAACTCATACTGATTAAAGCCTTATTTTGTAAGTCAGGGTTATTTGCGTAGTTTCACTAAATACATTCTTCCCAACTTTGAAATCTAACTAACACCCAGAAGTCCACCTGACCACTACAATAAAATAGTCACGCACCCGATCTCTGGAGTTCTAGCAGTGGGCTTATTTGATGATTTGAGTCGGTTTTTAGAAAACCGTTTAGAAGAATTCTTGCGTAACAATCCACATTTGGAGTTAGAGGCGCTGCTAGAACAGCTGCGTGAGCAAGAAGAAGACACATTAAAGCTAATCGCAGATTTAAAATTACAAGAGAAGCGATCGGAAGAAGAAATTCTCTCCACCGCGCAAGAAATTCAGCGTTGGCATATCCGCATTCAAAAAGCCAAAAACGCCAAGAGAGAGGATTTGGCGAGTGCGGCGGGTGAGCGAGAAGCAGCCCTGTTGCGCGAAGGAAATCAGCGTTGGGGACACATGCAAGGGCTGAAAGAACGCATTAACCAATCTCAAGAACTACTGCAAAAAATTCAGCAACGGCGACAGGAAGTGCAAGCTAAAGCCGCCGAAGCACAGACAGCCCGTGCTAAAGCGCAAACCCAGCAGCGATCGGAAAGTATTGGCTGGTCGAATCAAACTAGCAATTTTTCTAGTGGTTTTGATGACTTAGAAGAGAAGTTCCGTAGCTGGGAAACTCAGGATGAATTAGAACAAATGAAGCGGAATATGCAGAAGTAGCGCGTATTGGCTAAAATACGCCGAAATAACAAATGAGTACGCCGAAATAACAAATGCGTATGCCGAAATAGCAAATGAGTACGCCGAAATAGCAAATGAGTACGCCGAAATAGCAAATGCGTTCGCCGAAATAGCAAATGCGTATGCCGAAATAACATCAACTCAGCAGTGGTTTTGATTTCGAGTTCTGACCTTGTGAACATAAAATAGAATTACCCATTTGTAAAAGTGGTATCGGTGGTGAACTGTTTTGACAGACGCGAACACCACCGATTAAAACTCTATCTATATGTTCACGTATCGTTCAAGCTATATTTACATCTCTCAACAATGCCTAACCCTAAAGGTAATCCAGAAAATTTAAAACCACTTAAGTCTGATAGAGAGGAACCGCTTACACAAAATCTTAATTTTCGTGTCACCGAAAAAATGAAGGAAGAGGTAAAGGCACAAGATGACCCTCCTGAGTTTTGCAGAGAAGCTATTCAGAAAGCACTAGATGAGAAAAAGGGGAAATAGTAAAAGTTGTTGGAGTTTAGTGCAGCAACTTTTCTAAAAATTGAGATTTTTGGTTAATATCATGTCCGTATAATTAGTTATGATTTCCACAGTTATTGCACCCCACCCCCAGCCCCTCCCCGCAGGCGGCTACGGTGTATACACAAGTCTTTGAGAGTTGCCTCACA
>NZ_CAWUDN010000087.1:0-34585 GCF_963920915.1 Nostoc sp. PCC 9305 | reverse complement strand
CTAATTCCTTTTGATTTGCGTTCTCTCATATCGCTTTTAGTCTAAACTCCAGTAAGAAGACTGTATCAATATTCGCTGCAACAATTTGTTCTTCTGTTTTACTACCCACCGTCTTGCGAGAAAATTTGCTTTTCCTGGGTAAAATCTCGTTGATAGTGGCTCGTCCTTCAGATTCTCTAACACTAATCGCAACCCAATCTCCAACGGCGGGAAAATCTTGTGGTTGAGAAGCCCGATGCCGCAATTTACCTGAAACTTCTGCTGAAAGTTCCCCTTGTTCGCTATAGAGGGTGTAAGTATTTCTGTATTCAATGGCAACCCTACCAACGCTAAATCCTTGTAAGCGATAGGGTTCAAAGCTGCGAGCAAAAAAGTCACTCCAGCCTAAATAATCCAAATTCATTGATGTTTCCTCGATGTGTGCTACTTGTTTTGCACAAGGTTCCACAGAGGAGGACACTTCTATGCAGGGGAACTTCCCGCACCAGAATGTCTGTGAATTCTAGTTTTCATTCCTGTAAAAAAGAGGACTGAACAGAATCTCTGCGCCTTGCGTTCTTTGAGTTGGGATGGTCAAAGTAACCCGGACTGCTAGCAACTCAGTCATAGTTCGTCCTCCTTATGTACTACAGTAAATAATCTACATTATTACATTAGCCTATTCCAGAAAATTCGTTAAAATTATGCAATTTTAACTTTGATATTTATCGCGTATTGAAAGACCAATGCACAAGTTTGTACATTATAAAAATAATTTTGGTAAAAAATATTTGCTCATTTTTCACCAACTTCTAGCAAAAGAAAGAGTTTGAGGCTGAGTATCTCTGTAATCATGAATGCGGATAAGTGTTTACCTGCTAAATAACTGATATGCCGCAATATTTTGGAAAACTACCCACAACAAACCAAGCTTGGACAACTGTTAGCAATGTAAAAGCTGTAAGCTGGGAAAATAATATTGTTAATTTTGACTGTGGCGACTCACGCCTGACTATCAGCGTACTGACTCCGAATTTAATCCGTGTACGTTTTGCACCAACTGGGGAATTTATGCCTCGCCGCTCTTGGGCTGTGACGCCAGATGATGCAGAATGGGCAATAACACCTTTTGCAGTACGGGAAAATGAAGAAACGATAGAAATTGAAACAGAACAGATTCGTGTGTGCGTTCAGCGGGAAAAATGTCGCATCGCCTGTTTTGACAAAGCTAATCGTCCTTTTGCTCAAGATGCAGAGATGGGGATAGGTTGGCGGATGGGCGCAGTTGCAGGGTGGAAGGAAATTGCAGCCGACGAACATTTTTATGGCTTTGGTGAACGCACAGGCTTTCTGGATAAACTCAGCGAAGTAAAAACTAACTGGACAACGGATGCTCTAGATTATGATTCACTCACTGATGAAATGTACCAGGCAATTCCATTTTTTATGGCTTTGCGTCCGCAGGTAAGCTATGGCATCTTTTTCAATACCACTTTTTGGAGTCAGTTCGATATCGGCGCTGAACAACCAGGTATTTGGAAGATGGAAACTCGTGGCGGTGAATTGGATTATTACATTATTTACGGCCCCGAACCAGCCCAAATCCTGGAGACTTACACTCAGCTAACTGGGAGAATGCCATTACCGCCGAAATGGGCGCTAGGTTATCATCAATGCCGTTGGAGTTACGAATCAGAAAGCGTTGTGCGAGAACTGGCAAAGGAATTCCGTCAACGCCGCATTCCTTGCGATGTGATTCACTTGGATATTGACTATATGCGGGGCTATCGAGTGTTTACTTGGAGTCCTCAACGCTTTCCCAATGCGGCAAAACTTATTAGTGATTTAGCAGAGGATGGTTTCAAAACAGTCACAATTATCGATCCTGGTGTGAAGTATGAACCAGAAGGTAATTATCATGTTTTTGACCAAGGAATAGAAAACGACTATTTTGTGCGTAAAGCTGATGGTACGTTGTTTCACGGCTACGTTTGGCCTGAAAAAGCTGTTTTTCCTGATTTTTTACGTCCTGATGTGTCTAACTGGTGGGCTGATTTACACAAAAGCCTAACTGATATTGGTGTGGCAGGAATTTGGAATGATATGAATGAACCTGCCATAAACGATCGCCCTTTCGGCGATGATGGGGAAAAGATTTGGTTTCCTCTAGATGCGCCGCAGGGGAGCAGAGGGGCAGGAGAGCAGGGGAGCAGGGGAGCAGGGGAGAATTTATCTACGTCTACTCATACAGAAGTGCATAACTTGTATGGGTTGATGATGGCTAAAGCTTGTTATGAAGGGTTACAGCGGCATCGAAGTTCAGAGCGATCATTTGTGTTAACGCGATCGGGTTATCCTGGTGTGCAACGCTGGTCTTCTGTGTGGATGGGGGATAACCAATCGTTGTGGGAGCATTTAGAAATGTCTCTGCCGATGCTTTGTAACATGGGACTTTCGGGTGTGGGGTTTGTGGGTTGCGATATTGGCGGGTTTGCTGGTAACGCCACCGCTGAATTATTCGCTCGGTGGATGCAGGTAGGGATGCTTTACCCACTGATGCGCGGTCACTCGGCAATGTCTACTGCTCGTCATGAACCTTGGGTATTTGGCGATCGCGTTGAAAATATCTGTCGAGAATACATTAATCTACGTTACCAATTACTTCCTTATATTTATAGTCTTTTTTGGGAAGCGGCAACGACGGGCGCGCCGATTTTAAGACCCTTATTATACCACTTCCCCAACGATCCGAAAATCTATAGCCTCTACGATCAAGTATTGCTTGGTGCATCGCTGATGGCTGCACCAATTTACCGCCCTGGAGTTGAGCATCGAGCTGTCTACCTACCCGCTGGCACTTGGTATGATTGGTGGAGTGGCGATCGCTATGAAGGCCCGATTCACATTCTTGCTCATGCACCACTGGAAAAAATGCCACTGTATGTTCGTAGCGGTGCGATCGTTCCTATGCAACCTGTCAGGCAATACGTTGATGAGGCTCCGCTCGACCAGATTCGATTACGTATTTGGCCTGGTAATAATGAATATCAGCTATTTGAAGATGATGGAGAGACAAACAAGTATCAAGATAAAAAGTTTTCGCTAGCAAATATCAGCGTATTTACTGAGTCCGATCGAACGGTAGTTGAAATTGGAGCGAGAATAGGAGAATGGACACCTCCACCGAGGGAAGTGATTGTAGAACTTGTTGGTGTTGGAGAGCAACGTTTTCAAGATGATGGTAAGCTACATAGCCTGCAATTCTGAAATACTCGCAAAGGTGGTTTTTTGAGCCACCATTATTTCATTATGCAAGGAAAAATATGCATAGAGGTAGATGAAAAACAAGTCAAGGTGTAGCCTAAAATACAAATAACATCAATGATTAAATCGTAAGAAATACGTAAGTTTACCACGCTAGATAGATGCGGTTAGAGAACACTCAATGTTAAATATTAACCGCTTGCAGCTGCAAGATAGATTTAAAATCTCTACAAATTCACTTGTGCCAAGAGTCGCAAGTGCGATCGCTGTTTTTGTTGGTAGCTTGGTATTAGTTGGCTGGTGTCTTGGTATTGAAGTTCTGAAGCGCGGATTTCCTGGTAGTCCTGCCACAATGAAAGTCAATACGGCGTTATGTTTTGTGTTGTGTGGTGTGTCGCTGTGGCTATTTTTAACAGCAGGGGAGCGGGGGAGCAGCACTTCGGCTACGCTCAGTGACCGAGGAGTAGGGGGGCAGGGGAGCAGGGGGGCAGGGAGAAACAATTCAAAATTCAAAATTCAAAATGACGTTCGCGGACTCGCTAACGCTGCGCTAACAAAATTATTTACCCATTTTCCTACTCTTCTAATCTCTCAGGTCTGTGCAATAGCTGTCACCACAATTGCAGCGCTCACTCTTTGTCAATATCTGTTCGGCTGGAATCTGGGAATTGATGAACTGGTGTTTCGCGATTCGCGAACTAGTTTAGCGACATTGTATCCGGGGCGAATGGGGGTGAACACAGCACTGAACTTTATCCTGGTCAGTGTCGCCCTACAGATTCTGATTCATCCAAAAACCCACCGCAGTTATTGGTATGCCCAAATTATCGCTCTGATTGCTACTTTAATTTCCTTTCAGGCGCTGATGGGCTATGCCTACCAAGTGGAAGTTCTCTACGGACTTGCCCCTTATACAACATCAATGGCCTTACATACAGCGGTGTTGTTCCTCTTACTCAGTATAGGTATTCTGTGGGCGCGGGCAGAACATGGCTTAATGAGGGTAGTTACAAGTGATAGTGACGGCGGCTTACTTGCACGTCGTTTACTAGTTGCCGCGATCGCAGTACCTTTTATATTAGGGTGGGTAATTGTTGAAGGACAACGAGCAGGACAATACGATCCGGCATTTGCAGTATCGGTGTTTGCGATCGTTGTGATTGTAATTTTTACTATTTTGATTTGGCAAAGTGCCAGGGTTATTGAACACCTCAGCTATCAACGCGACCTTGCCCAAGAAGCACTGAGAACCTACGAAGCTAAACTAGGGAGTTTTGTAGATTCTAACGTCATTGGCATTCTGTTTGGCGACGTGTATGGCGGTATCCAGCAGGCAAACGACGAATTCTTGAGGATGATTGGTTACACGCGGGAGGATTTGTTAGCAGGTAAGTTAAGTTGGCGCAATATCACACCACCAGAGTATTTATATTTAGATGAGCGAGGTGTTGCCGAAGCCAAAGGAAATACCAACGCTACTTGTACGCCCTACGAGAAAGAATATATTCGCAAGGATGGTAGCCGCATCCCGGTTTTAGTTGGTTATGTGCTGCTAGGAGAAAATCGGGAAGAGTCAGTAGCGTTTATCCTCGACTTGAGCGAACGCAAGCAAGCAGAGACAGAGCAACAAAAATTAGTGTCGGTAGTAGAAAATAGCTCTGATTTTATCGGCATCGCCACCCTTGAAGGTCAATTACTCTACATAAATGATGCAGGTAAAAAGCTGGTAGGTCTTGCTAGCCTTGATGAAGTGAGGCAAAAAGCAGTATTAGATTACTTCATGCCCAAAGACAAAGCCTATTTCCAAAAATATATACTGCCGACTGTGCTATCAGAAGGGCGCTGGCAGGGAGAATTCTGCTTCCGACATCTCCAAACAGGTCAACCGATACCAGTTGATTACAACATCTTCACCGTTACAGATAACAAAACAGGTCAGCCAATTGCCTTAGCAACGGTGACTCGTGACATCACCAAGCAAAAGCAGACCCAGGAACAAATCTTACAGCTAAACAGGGATCTACAGCGCCGCATTAGTGAGTTACAAACTTTGTTGGAGGTAATTCCCATTGGAATTGGTATTGCCGAAGATCCAAAATGCCAAAATATTAAGGTCAACCCTTCTTTTGCCAAGCAGTTGGGGATATCGTCAGATACAAATGGTTCTCTCAACGCTCCCTTGGACGAAAGACCACCAAGCTTTAAGATACACCGCCAGGGAAGGGAACTGTCAACAGAAGAACTCCCAATGCAGTATTCTGCTGCTCATGGTGTCGAAGTTCTGAATTCTGAACTTGATGTCGTCCATGAAAATGGCAAAATCGTCAAGCTGTTGCACTATGTTGCACCCCTGTTTGACGAAGAGGGTAAAACTAGAGGAAGCGTTGGTGCATTTTTAGATATTACGGAGCGCAAACACGCAGAGGAAGTACTTTTAAATCAGCAAAAATGGCTAGAGGATGTGTTAAATCTGATGCCAAGACCGTTGCTGTTTATCGAACCAGGAACGGCGCGGGTAACTTTTGCCAATCGCTCGGCTGACGAATTAGCTGGGGGCGAATTTCCTAAAGGTGTACCTGCCGAAGAGTATCACACAGTTTACTACTATACAGATGCCGCTGGCGATCGCATCCCCAATGAACTGATGCCAGGAGTGCGGGTTGCCCGTGGCGAACGCCTGAATGGATTGGAGGTGGACTGGCATACTCCCGCTGGTGTGCTATCTCTACTAGTATTTGCTGATACCTTGCCAGCAATGCACGGTCATCCGGCTACCTGTATCTTGGTGTTCCAAGAAATCAGCAACCTCAAGGCTGCACAAAAAGCCCTCTCATTAAGTTACAAAAGGTTAAAGCTACTATTTGACACAGCCAACGATTTATTATCGAGTCAGCAACCAGTAGCACTAATCGATAGCGTCTACCAAAAACTAAAAGACCAAATTGGTTTAGATATTTACTTTAACTATTTGGTTGAGGATAACTCTCAGGTAATGCGGCTAGAGTCTTACAGCGGCTTTTCCCAGGAGATAGCAAAGCAAATCGAGTCCTTGGAATTTGCTGAAGCGGTTTGTGGGACTGTCGCCCAGGAGCGTTGTGCAATTGCTCTAGAGAATGTGCAGCAATCAATTGACCCGAAAACAGAATTGATTCGTTCTTTAGGAATTACTGCTTATTATGGTTATCCGTTAATTGCCCAAGGACGGTTGTTGGGTACTCTTTCTTTTGGCAGCCGCACTCGGTTAAGCTTCACCGACAATCAAAAAGGGATGATGCAAGCAGTATGCGACCAAATAGCGATCGCAATGGAACGGGCTAGTTTAATTGCTTCTTTGCAACAACAAACTGAGCAATTGCAAGAAGCCAACCGGATGAAGGATGAGTTTCTAGGGATATTATCCCACGAATTGCGATCGCCCCTCAATGCCATCCTTGGCTGGGCGCAATTACTGCAACGAAGCAAGCTCAGTGATACCCAAATGGCTAGAGCAACGGAGACAATTGAGCGCAACGCCAAAGCGCAAACCCAGCTAATTGAAGATTTACTGGATATATCGCGGATGGTTAGAGGCAAGTTACACCTCGATGTCCGTACTTGTAATTTGATTCCCATAATTGAGTCAGCCATCAAGACTGTTAGTTTAGCCGCCCAATCCAAGGAAATCGATTTGAGATTTTCCCTAATTCCCTCAAAAGCAACGCGAAATTCAGATTGGGAATTAGGAGTTAATCATGAAAATCTCGAATTTTCAGCAGCACAATCCCAAACCAATCAACATTCAGAAAACAGCAAGCTGGGTGAAAATTCTCAATATTTAGTTTCCGGGGATTCCGAGCGCTTGCAACAAATCATCTGGAATCTGCTATCCAATGCCATCAAATTTACACCCGTTGGCGGAAAAGTAGAGTTGCAATTGTCAGTGGTTAGTGGACAAGAAAAACCACAGACAACGGATAAATATGCCCAAATTCAGGTGATTGATACAGGCATTGGTATCAGTCGTGATTTTCTTCCTTACGTTTTCGATCGCTTTCGTCAAGCTGATAGTTCTAACACTAGAATCTATGGTGGATTAGGACTAGGATTAGCGATCGTCCGTCATTTAGTAGAATTACATGGTGGTACTGTACACGTAGATAGCCCAGGCAAAGAACAAGGAGCGACGTTTACCGTCAAACTACCACTTTTGAAGAATGCCCACCTCAGCTCTTTTGCCCCTCTGCCCTCACCCCCCTCTGTTTAGTCGATGCGAGAACAAGAGGGAATTCCAGCCGCAACGTTGACAGATGATGCCACTACAAAAGACCGATTATTGTAGAGACGGCGATTCATCGCGTCTCTTGCCTTAACCGAACAGTATTATTTTTCATGAATCAAATAGGACTGCGATAATGTCCGAATAATTAGTATGATTCCCATAGTAGTTAACCACTTACTTACTACGTACTGGGATTTTAAGTAGCCCTTCTACTTATCGAGACTCAGGAGGTTGTTGCAGGCGTAATAGAGTATTGTAAACCTGCTTTTTTAAGATAGTATTATTTTGTAGTTCTATGGTAATTTTGTTGAACTGTTCAAATTTCAAACCATTATCTTCGACAATTTTTTGAGCGTGGTTACAGTAGTTCACTGCGATATCTTGAGCCTTCTTTGGAAGACCATTGATGCTATTAGAATCGTTGCAAACAATCTGGGGAATTTCTCCATTGCCAATAAGTTTTTTAATTTCTTCAAAAGCATTTTGACGGGCTGGCTCCATTGCTAGCACGGCTTGAGCATAACTGTCAATTTCAGTATTGTTAACTATTGGTGCTGGAGTTTGAGCGTCAGCTTTAGAACTAAATGAAAAAGCGTTAGAAATCACACCCAAAGTAGCGATCGCGCCGAAAAATAACGATCGCGAAAGGGTTCGCTTTCGGCCAGTTCGAGAAAATAAATCAGAAACTTTTTTCATATAGTGTGTGACACGAAACTACATCAGGGATATTATAAGAACTTTGAATTATTTTCAGAGTTGGAAGTTCCAGGAACCGCTCAATAGATCGAGCTTTTATATTTGATTGTCAATTTCCTCGGCATACTTGACAAAGTTCGATTACTTTTGTCTGGAGTGTTGACATTTCTGATGCTCCTTGCTTAAGGCTAACCTCTAATTCCAGCAGTAGGGGTAAGCAAAAGATTAACTGTTGCACAGAAAGCAGCTTGATTTCTTGCTGTAAGAAGTAAATCCGTTTGGGATTACCGATATCAGCGGCAATAGCTATCGCTTGTTGATTCCGTTCCCCACTTTCTATCATAATCTTTACCCACAGCCAGGTGCGAAATTGTCCAATCAGCGTCGCAACTATCCGTAATCCCGGCTCGGAAGCATTATTCAAATCTGCCAGTGTTGTCAAAGCTTTTGCTGTATCTCCTGTTCTGATTGCTGCTGCTAATTGTAAGCTATTTTGAGTAGTATTTCTTACTAACTTCGTAACAGTATCTATGTCTAAGGGCTTATTGCTACCTTGGACATATAGCCGTAATTTCTCTAACTCATTGTAAAGAAGCCGTGTATCATTACCTACAGATTCTGCCAACAGATGGGAAGTATTGGCAGTCAGTTTCACGCCCACTGTCTGGGCTGCTTGATTAACAGATTGCACCAGTAATTCTGTTTTCCAAGGAGGAATGAGGGGAAATTCTCGGAATTCGGTCGCAAACTGTTTTAACAATTTCGTGGATTTGAGGCGTTCATCTGGCTTATTGCGGCTAGTGAGTAATAAAAATGAGTTTTCGGGAATCACAGATAGCGATCGCCCCAACTCTGCCAACACATTCTCTGGACAGTGCTGACACAGAGTAGTGTTGATCAGCCATACCAAGCGCCCACCAGCGCCAAAAGTAGGCGTCATCACCTGATTTAACCCCTGGATAGCAGCATCATCTCGATCTGGCGGGAATGCAGTGTAATTAAAACTTGTCCATTGGGGATCGAGGACGCGATCGCGCAAAAGTGCGATCGCCTTTTCCATCGCAAAATCATCTTCACCCCAGTAAACATAGATTGGCATAGATAAACCTCTTAGTAGATGGGCCATTAGGAGTGCTGAGTTAAGAGTTAGGAGTTAAGAGTTAAGAGTTAAGAGTTTTGTTTACCCCCTTGTCCCCTTGTCCCCCTATCTCCCTCATCTCCCTTCCAAAAATTAAATACTTTTGAAATCATTCTCTTAATCAAGGTAATTTTCCCTAAAATCTATCAAGTGAGAGCATGAGGCTATGAAGATTGGACGACAACTATCAAACTTACTTAAATCGGTTAGCAAGACTGACGCTGCCAGAAGCCTACAGATCCCAAGCCCAGCATATTCAGGAATCTTCTAAATTTCAGCTAAATTCTGGGTTGAGACAAGCGGCATCCTTTCCTGGCTATACGCTAATTACCCCGCCGGCAGAAGAAGAATCACACAACTCTGCTTTCTATGCCAAATTACAGACTTATCAACAGGAACTTTTGCAGTTGCCTGTAAACCGTAATTTGATTGTACCTGTACCTCCTGCTAGCTTCCATCTGACTTTAGCGGATTTAATTTGGGACAATGCTTACCTTGATGCCTACGAAAAAAATCCTAAATTTGACGAGGAGTTACACTCTTGTTTAGCTGAAATATTTCAAAAATATCAACAATTGATGACAAACAGGAGTCATCCAATTAAATGGCAAATGCTGGGACTAATACTGATGCCAAGAGCTGTAGCAATTTGTTTAGTCCCGCAAGATGAACGCTGTTACGAGGAAATTATTCAATTTCGCCGAACAATTTATCAAAATCCCAAGTTAATTGCCTTGGGTATTGAGCAGCATTATCACTTCACAGCCCATGTTACATTAGCCTATTTTGGGGAGGTTCCGTCTGACCTAGACCGCATAAGCTTCAGCACCATGCTTTCTCAATTGAATGAAGAATGGCTGTTGAATTTGCCAGAATTTTTGATCGATCGTGTTGAATTGCGAAAGTTTGACAACATGACACGCTATTATCGTGAACCAGACTGGCCGATTTTGGATTTTTAAGTAACTAGTTTAGTAGTCAGTAAGTGCAAACTACTGACTACTCATTCTTAATTAGCTAAATTAGCTAAATTTCGGTTGTTGATAACCGAGGTAAATTGCTTCTAAAAATACATCAGGCGTAACAGCTTCGGGCAATTTTTCTAAATTAATAATATTTTTAACTTGCTCGGCTAGCTTTAGAGATAGTGAAGCTCTTGCCTTTAATGACATTGCACCACGTCGCTGTAAATACTCGCGAATCACAGCAAAATCATCTGGCATCAATTGCGATAAATCAGCAATTTCGATTAACTGTTCATGAAGTCCTTTTGCCTGTTCTGAAATTGTCAATCTGGTAGATGCAGTGGGTGCTTCGGCTTGAATGACAATTGTGCCAGCAGCCAAATCACCTAAGCGCTTTTCGCGGCTACCCAGCATAATTAAAAAAGCGCCAATAAATAAAGTTTCATCAAAGGGTCGCAATAAAGCACGTAGCGTTGCTTGTTGTAACCCGATCAGTCTACCATCATCTCGAACTACACGAATTTTAGCAAAGCGTTTACCAGGGGTTTCCCCAAACCATAAGGTTTCAAAAAATACAAAATAGCCGATATAAATTACAAAGGCGATAATGAAGAAAATTGCTAACAACCAAATATCTAAACTTGGTAATTTTGTAAAAAAGTATTCAGCAAAATTTAACAGCTGCGTCGAGAAGACACTCCAAATAAGGACGAACAGAAGCAAAGTTATACCCAACACTGTATAGTCAATCAGGAGTGCCAAAGCTCGATTACCGATTCCCGCTAGAGTGAATTCCAACTCTACACTTTCTGGAGTCTGGAATGTGATGCGATTAAAAAAGCGCATATTTTAACTAATTCAAAATTAATAGAGTTGGATTAAAGTATTGAGTTAACGAAAATCTTGCGAGGGAGGTTCTCGTAATTGTAAACCTAGACCTTCACGCCGACTACGCAAGTCCAAGTATAAAACAGCTTTTAGTGCTTGCCAGAATGGCATGACTAAAACTCCACCAATCAAGCTTCCAATCACAGAAATAATATACACAATCGAGTAAATAGCAGTACCAGGCTCAAGTTTGATTAGAAATAAGCTAGGTATATAGTTTAATACAAACACCAAAGGCAATGTAACGATAAAAGCAACTAAAACAATGCCCTGAATGCGAAAGACTGAGGCTTTAGTTAGCTCCCAACTTCTGGCAACACTTTCGCCACCATTGATATTTTCCTCAACTGCTAAGGGCACTTCAGCTACTATCCAACGGGAGTAGAACCAGGTTAGTCCTAACAATATAATGCCTGCCGTTACAATTATTGCCAATGTGGTTATGACTATAATGCCTGAACTACCTAATATTCCTCCTAATGCTACTCCGATCAAGCTAGCTAGTACACCGCCCACGATCGCTAATCCAATATAAATTATCAGCAAAGATATACCTACTTGGAAAGCAACTCTTAAAAAAGACCAAAGACGTGGATTAACATGGCTGCGGGCAGTTTGAACACTTTCAGGCTGGTAAATCAATTCTCCAAAAGCCAAGCGTGAAATTAGTCCAGAAATGGCTGCATATTTTGCCCAACCATACACAGGAACTAAAACCCACAAGTGAGCGATCGCAGCTAGGTTAAGATAAGTCTTCAAATGAGAACGATACAACCGTACCGCAGCACTGACAACGTTACCGATACTCAGTGGTTGTATCTGGCCGGAAGATCCAAAGTTTTCAGACATAATGGTAAATTTCCCTTGAAATTACGGAGATGAATTTGAGGCTATCTTAAGCTAAGTTAAACTCAGTGTTCCCAAAATTCATGAATATTCAACGTTGGATTGCGCGACGAGAACCGAATTGGCAGCGTTTAGATGCCCTATTAAGGCAGATAGAAAAAAAAGGGTTAAAGTCCTTACGGGCAGCAGAAATTAGAGAGTTAGCGAGTTTGTATCGTTCAGTGGCGGCAGATTTGGCACGTGCCCGCACTCAGCAAATCGGCAATACCTCGATCCAAAGTTTACAATCTTTAACAACTCGTGCCTATACGCAGATTTACCAAGGTTCGCGGCGACAGGAATGGCAGGCAATCCTAGAATTTTATCGTTGGGGATTACCATCTGTAGTTCAGAAATCATTTGTATATATTGCTGTGGCAACGGCGCTGTTTTTACTAGGCGCACTAGTGGCTTGGTGGTATTCCTGGCAAAACCCCAGCTTTATGCCTTTAATCGTACCTGAAAGCTTGATTACCAAGGTGCGAGATGAGCATAAATTATGGATGGGTTCAATTGTCGGTGTTGAACCTCTGGCATCCAGCGGGATCGCAATCAATAATTTGTCGGTGTCTTTTGGGGCTGTTGCCGGTGGTATGACGGCTGGACTATACACAGCCTATTTGATGGTATTTAATGGTTTATTAATTGGTGCTGTTAGTACTTTAGTCGGTCAAAATAATCTAGCTTATCCTTTTTGGGCCTTTGTATTTCCGCATGGTTCTTTGGAATTACCCGCGATCTTTTTTGCTGGCGGTGCGGGATTTTTATTAGCAAGAGCAATTTTATTTCCTGGTAAATATCGCCGTGGAGATGCACTGAAATTCTATGGATATCAAGCGGTGCAGCTAGTATTTGGGATTGTACCCATGTTGATTATTGCTGGTGCGATCGAAGGCTTTTTTTCTCCTAATCCTAATGTACCTGATGCAATTAAATATTTGGCAGGGATAGGATTATTTATACTTTTAGTGCTGTATTGTAGCCGCAAGCAAACAGGAAATAATTTAGATGGCGGCTGATTGGCAAATTGAAAAAATATTTTAGAATAAGGCAAATACTAACTATGTAAATAAATCATCATAAATTGCAGCTAGGATAATCATGGTACAAACATCAAATAAAAGATTGACTCTAGAAGAGTTTCTCACACTACCAGAAACTAAACCGTATTGCGAATACATAGACGGTAAAGTAATTTCAAAACCTATGCCTCAAGGAAAACATAGCACTATTCAAGGAGAACTCTGTCCCACAATCAATTCTGTCATCAAAGTCCAAAAAAGGGGTTGGGCTTTTCCAGAATTACGTTGTACTTTTGCAGGACGTTCTATAGTTCCCGATGTCGCTGTATTCTCTTGGGCAAGGCTTCCTGTAGACGAAAATGGTGATATTGCCAATACATTTTCCGCAGCACCCGACTGGATGATCGAAATTCTCTCGCCCGAACAAAGCCATACAAAAATTACAAAAAAAATCTTACACGCTCTCAATCACGGGACTCAAATGGGTTGGTTAATTGACCCTGATGAGCGATTCATTGCTGCTTATCCTGCGGGACAACAACCTTTACCTTTTGAGGAAATTGAGTCTGTTTTACCAGTGCCAGAATTTTGTCAGGGGTTACAGTTGAGGGTAGGTGATATTTTTGGATGGTTAAAGGTGACTCTGTAATAAATATTAATCGGGTTAGTTTAGAATTAATGTTTTAGCCAAAGAGTAACAGAAGACATTCTGTTTACTTAATTCAACTCTTGCACTGAAATATGCAAAAACGCATCATTACCGAATTATCTGATGAACAAGAGGCAATGCTTTCTATATATTTTTTACCTCTTTTCTACTGAATTGATAATTTTGATATTAGATGATTTACTCACTTTACAATTATTTAAATTAAACCTAAAATTTTAATCCGCATATTTTTACTTAACTATAGGACTTACGCAAAACTCTCTCAAACTCTTATTACTTTGTGTCCTTTGCGTCCTTTGCGGTTCGTTTTTTCATAATTTTGCGTAAGTCCTGAACTAATTAAAAAATCAAATATCAACAAGATAAAAATCTTTAAAAGTAACATTTAAACAGACATTAATTTTTTATTCATCATTTGTTAAACAAAGTTTAAATATAAAAAATGTACCTTATTTTAAGACCGAAATAACACCAAGGAAATATTCCTTTTATCAGAGGTAATATGATTTTTTCGACCGCCATATTGAATCGTGTCGTTGCTACTTCAATGGTGACGACTTCTGTTGCACTTAGTCCATTTTTTGGTGCGATCGCACAAGCTGAAACTCTCAATGGTGCAGGAGCAACTTTTCCGGCTCCGCTTTACGAACGCTACGCTCGTGAAGTGAAGAAGAAATATCCAGACTTAAAAATTAACTACCAAGCAATTGGTAGTGGTGGCGGTATTCGTCAAGTCATCGCTGGAACCGTTGACTTTGGTGGTAGTGATGCTGCAATGAAAGATGATGAAATCGCTAAAGTCAAGAATGGTGCAATTTTAGTACCTACAGCAGGCGGTGCTGTTTCTGTTGTTTACAATCTTCCAGGCGTTAACGATCTCAAATTATCCCGCGCTACATTACCAGCAATTTATTCGGGTCAAATTACCAAATGGAATGACGCGAAAATTAAAGCTGATAATCCAGGCGCTAATCTACCAAATCAAACAATTAAATTTGCTGTTCGTGCTGATGGTAGCGGTACAACTTTCATTTTTACGAATCACTTGAGTGCCATCAGCGGTTATTTTAAAGGCAGAGTTGGAACTAACACTGCTCCAAAATGGAATCTGCCAAATGTCCTCAAAGGCAAAGGGAATCCGGGCGTAGCTGCTATAGTAGCTCGGACTCCTGGTTCTATTGGTTATGTTGAATATAGCTACGCTGTCCAAAATAAGCTGAAATCAGCATTGGTACAAAATAAGAATGGAGAATTTGTTGCTCCTTCTTTAGAATCTGCAAATGCAGCTTTATCAACTGTCACTTTCCCAGACAACTACCGCGTTTTTATAGGAGATCCAGGACAAGGTTATCCCATTGTCGGTCTTACTTGGATGATGGTTTACAAACAGTATGCTAATGCTGCTAAAGCTGATGCAATTAAGAAATGGATTAATTGGGTATTGAAAGACGGTCAACAATATAACGATGACCTTAACTACACCAAAATTCCATCTGATGTAGCAAATCGAGTGCTTCAGACAGTGAATAGCTCTGTCAAGCCTTAATTTGTAATTTTTAGAAATTACGCAAAAGAGATTCCCCAATTTCCTTAAAAAGAGAAAGGTGCTTTGAATATATCCCCCTTTTAAGAGGTTTAGGGGGATTATTTTACTACTTCCACTAATAGACTGAGTTAATAACTCGCTCTAGCAGTCATCAAAAATCTATTTTACTGATTTGTAATGGCAAATTTATCAGATGATTCAAATCTAGGCGATGAAAATTTAAATCTAACTACTACCAGCGGTATAAATTTTTGGTTTGACCAAGGTTTTACACGGCTAGTATACTTTTTTGCCGTGATTACCGTTGCAGTACTATTTTTGATGAGTTGGGTAATTTTACACGAAGCTCTACCAGCCATTAAGCAGTTTGGAATGGGGTTTTTGTGGGGACAAGATTGGGATACAGGTAATCAGATTTTTGGTGCATTACCTTATATTTATGGAACTTTAGTAAGTAGTGCGATCGCTATTTTATTCGCTGTCCCAATCGGCATAGCAGTAGCCTTAGTCACAAGTGAAAATTTCTTACCTTCATCGCTGCGAACTACCCTAGCATTTGTTGTTGAATTAATTGCCGCAATTCCCAGTGTAATTATTGGTTTGTGGGCGATTTTTGTCTTTATTCCAGTTCTAGAACCTCTACAAAAGTGGTTAGCCAGTACTTTTAAATGGATACCATTATTCAATACAGAAGATCCTTCGGGGACTAATATGTTGACTGCTGGGATTATTCTCGCCATCATGATTTTGCCCACAATGGCAGCAATTAGTCGTGATGTCTTAATGGCTATCCCTAAAGAATTACGTACTGCATCTATGGCTTTGGGTGGCACTCGTTGGGAAACAATTTTTCGAGTCTTGCTACCATCTGGATTTTCTGGAATAGTAAGTGCAGCAATGCTTGCTTTAGGACGGGCTTTGGGTGAAACAATGGCCGTTACTATGGTGATTGGTAACTCTGCTCAAATCAGCGCTTCTTTACTCGATCCAGCTTATACAATTCCCTCTGTATTAGCTAATGAATTTGCCGAAGCTGAACCGGGTTTGCATATAGGTGCTTTAAGCTATTTGGCATTGATTTTGTTTGGGTTGACTTTAGCTGTAAATATTGGCGCTGTCATCTTAGTGAAGTGGGTTGGCAGAAAAAATAAATAACACTATCCAATTTTTAAATTCTTACAAATACGTCAGTTAACAAGATGTTTATCAATCAAACTTTGTCAAACTTATGAGTGGTTATATTCAGACAAAAAAAGATGAATCTTTGGCGGCAGAATTATGTAGTCCTCTGCCAAGAAAGCGAGTAATATTTACATACGCAATGAATGCGATCGCCTTTGGTCTTACAGGTCTAGTACTCATCCCTTTATTATCAATTTTGTGGGAAATTTTCGTCCGGGGGATATCTGGACTCAAATCAGAAATGTTTGTCAAAGCAGTTATTGATAATGGCTTTGGCAATGCCATCTTGGGAACCATAATCATGGTGGTAATTGGTGCTATTTTAAGTATTCCCACAGGGATAATGACAGGAATTTTCTTAGCAGAATTTAATCAAACTAACCCAGTTGCTAGTATCGTTCGCTTTGTTACTAGTATTCTTACAGGTGTGCCTTCAATTGTTGTCGGCGTGTTTGCTTATGGTGTAATAGTTTTGGTAACTAAAGGATTTAGTGCGATCGCAGGTGGTTTTGCTTTAGCCGTGATTATGCTACCTGTAATTATACTGACGACAGAAGAATCCTTAAAACTGATTCCCACATCTCAACGCCTCGCCTCCGCTGCTTTAGGTGGAACTCGTTTCCAAACTACTTTTCGCATTGTTGTAACTACAGCAATCCCCGGAATTACTACAGGCATTTTATTAGCTGTAGCTCGTGCAGCTGGTGAAACAGCACCCTTAATTTTTACTGCTTTATTTAGTTTAGATTGGTCAGAAGGATTGTTAAGTCCAACAGCTTCTTTACCAGTATTGATTTTTAACCTCTATAACGACCCCGACCCCCAAAAAAGTCAATTGGTATGGACTACTTCTATAGTTCTACTCGCCTTAATTTTATGTGTAAGTATTCTCTCTCGCTTAGTTATTAGGCAAAGAAAATTTAAGTAAAATAAGTAATTTTTTGTATTGTTTTGCATCTTGGCAAAGTATGATATTAAAAGGACAATCTGCTAGTTTAAAGCCTTGTTTTATGTATCTTAATTACGAATTACGAATTACGAATTACGAATTGCATGAGTAACCTAATTCCAGCTATCAAAGTTAAAAATATTAGCTTTTACTATGGCACAATCAAAGCAATTGAAAAGGTGTCAATAGATATTTACCAAAACCAAGTCACGGCAATTATTGGCCCTAGTGGTTGTGGTAAATCTACCTTCATCAAAATTCTTAATCGCATTAGCGAATTAGAAGGGCCTGTCAAAGTTGAAGGAGATGTAGAATTTTTTGGTCAGAATATTTACGATCGTCGTGTCAACATAAATCGTTTACGCCGCCAAATTGGTATGGTATTTCAAAAACCAAATCCTTTTCCTATAAGCATTTACGAAAATGTTGCCTACGGGATGAGAATAGCAGGTAGGCATTCAAAATTAGAATTAGATGAAATTGTCGAATCTGCACTTCACAGCGCTGCTCTTTGGGATGAAGTCAAAGATAAGCTCGATAAATCAGCTTTAGGTCTTTCTGGTGGTCAGCAACAAAGATTATGTATTGCCCGTGCTTTAGCAGTCAAGCCGAAAGTTCTGCTGATGGATGAGCCTTGCTCGGCTCTTGACCCCATCGCCACCATGAAAGTTGAGGAACTACTCCACAGTTTACAGTCTGAATTGACAATTGCGATCGTCACCCATAATATGCAGCAAGCCGCTCGTGTCTCTGATTTTACGGCTTTCTTTAGCACAGATGAAAGTCGGATTGGTCAAATGGTTGAATTTGGCGCTACAGAGCAAATATTTAACAACCCATTAGACCCCCGCACCCGCGACTACATTTCAGGGCGTTTCGGTTAAGATACTTTCAAGTGTGACTTGTTGATTTTGTCAATCTACCTTGCACTAGAAGATACTCATAAAATGTAGTGTAAAAAATTTACTAATTTATCTTAGGACTTACGCACGGGTAACGGAAAACGAACCACAGAGGGCGCAGAGTTCACGGAGGAATGAGAGTTTGAGAGGGTTTTTGCGTAAGTCCTATATCTTTATAAAAAAATAACTCCTCACTATCTATGAGATAAGTAAGTCGGTGAGAATAATTCAAACTATATTAACTAATGTAAAAAATATTCAAGTTAGTTTGTAGTGAGGGCTTTAGCCCTACTTTGAGGGCTGAAGCCCTCACTACAAACCTTTAATTATTTACGTCGTCCTACTTATCGCTCTTCCATCACTCTCAGACAACAATAATCGAAGCAAAAACTGAAACTAGACTAAATCAAGGTTTGAGGCTTTAATTTTCTAATATAAATTCAAAAATGTAGCCAAAATCTGGAAAATGAAGTCTCGTATGCCTTGCAGCGATTGCTTACTCCAAGAGTGATGGAAGAGCGTTATATACAGCAAAATTTAGAATTTAGGAGTAAAACACGCTTTATATCTGGGTAATAGACTTAGCTTGTGTACCTCACCAAATTGCAATCTGCTGTATGATATTCATATTTTGATTTCTACGTAGCTATTTTAAATCTAACTAGACCTAATCCTTTTTCAAAACAAAGGATGCTATATCAGTCAAGGTGCAAAAGATGGGTATAAAAAGTCTATAAAAGATAAATTTTGGCACACAGTCTTGATACAAATATCTGATAACACTTTATTTGCTGTATGACTACTGTATAGCTACGTAATTTCCATGAATATCTCATTTTGGCAGTAACATAGTGAAACAGCATTGCTGATTTGTACTGTTTTACTTAATCAAGTTTTGTTTCACACGTTTTGGGAATATGAGTAAACTAATTCCAGCCATCAGAGTCAAAAACTTCAGCTTCTATTACGACACTCAAAAGATAGTTGAAGGCGTGTCAATGGATATTTACCAAAACCAAGTCACGGCAATTATTGGTTCTAGTGGTTGTGGGAAGTCTACTTTTCTTAAATCGTTAAATCGCATGAGTGAATTAGAAGCAGAAATAAAGGTTGAAGGAAAAGTAGAATTTTTTGGGCAGAGTATTTATGAGCGTCGTGTTAACATCAATCGCTTACGTCGCCAAGTTAGTATGGTTTTTCCCAAACCAAATCTTTTTCCCATGAGCGTTTACGATAATGTTGCTTATGGGGTGAAGTTAGTTGGATGGCATCCGAAAGTAGAATTAGATGGAATTGTTGAATCTGCCATCAAAGCTGCCGAACTTTGGGATGAAGTGAAAAATAAACTGCACAAATCTGCTTTAGAGCTTTCTGGCGGTCAACAGCAAAGATTATGTATTGCCCGTGCTTTAGCGGTCAAGCCTAACGTTTTGTTGATGGATGAGCCTTGTTCAGGTCTCGATCCTATGGGTAGTATAAAAATTGAGAATTTGATCCATAATTTGCGTTCTGAGTTGACAATTGTGATTGTTACTCACAATATGCAGCAAGTTACTCGCCTATCTGATTTTACGGCTTTCTTTTATAGTAATGAAAATCGGATTACTCAAATGGTTGAATTTGGTACTACCAATAAAATCTTTACTAACCCTGTGGATTCTCGTACCCGCGACTATGTTTTTGCTCGCGTCGGTTGAAGTGTTTTTTTAATTCTAGCTATTTAGAGGGTTAATACATAGTGCAAGCGGAAATGAGGGGTTAAATTGAATTTCCGCTTGCTGAAAGTTGTTCTGGTGTTGGGCAATGCAATCTAATATTGACAGTATTTTTTTATACTATATACTTAAGGAAAGTATTTGCTCTAGACCACCTGAATCACAAGATGAAATGTCCCCAGTGCGAATCTACTTCATATCGTCAAAATGGTCGTCGTAATGACAAGCAGAATTACCTCTGCAAAAATTGTGGTAAACAATTTATTGAGCCTGCATTCCCTCATTTCTTGGAAAATAGCTTGCTTGCTAATAGCAATGGACATAGTAAAGTATCTACGGCTGAAGCGACGGAACTTTCTTTAGTAAAAAACCTGCCAGAAGAAAAAGTCACAGAGAAAGGCCTTAGCTCTTTTAATTTTATCTTAGCTGAAGAACTGCTGCAAACTATATTATCGCCTGATTGGCTAGAATCTGCTGCGTTCAATCAATTACTCCTCAAAATTCAGCAAAAAAATGAAATTAAACCTAAGCTAAAAACAGGAATCTCTCTTCTACTTTTGGATGTAGAAAACTTAAAATTAGATATTAATTCAGAATTATTTTTAGCTAGTGTTTGTGAATATCCTCTCCAAGTTAAAATAGCATTTGCTAACTGGAAAAATCCCAGTATTGGGAAGCAAGATATTGAACTATATAACCGTGGCTATCAACTTGTCCATGTGCCTGAAGGTAAAAATAGTGCTGATGCAAAAATGATTGCATTTGGTGCTTGTATCTTACGCTCTTATCCAACAGTTAAAGAAATATTAGTCTGTTCTAGCGATGGAATTTTAATTCACCTATGTAACGAACTCCAAAACCAGGGATTAATTGTCTATTGGGTGCGTAGACAAGGGCAAAGTTTGAATATAGAAAATCGGAATACTGGCAAATTAACTCATTATTCCTTAGCAGTGGCAACAGAAGTTCCATCCTTGGAAAAAGTGGTTGATACAATTCAAGATTTAATTAAAATTGAACAGGAATCAATCAATGCTCGATTAAACAGCTTAGTGGCTGTTGCGACTTTATTTCAAGAAAAATGTGACATTATTAATATTCAAGATAATTCAAAGCATCTAGGAAATGAGAAAGTCATTTCTGTGTTAGATAACTCTTTTACAGAATCTATTCAAGAAGAAAAAAAAGAAGGTTTAGTGAAAGTTCTTAATGGAAAACTATTAGATAAATTAATATTAAAAATTATTCAAGATATACAAAAAAAATCTCCTAGAAGTAAATTATCTGTGTCCCAATTAGGTACAGAGATACGGAAAATCACTGGAGAATCACCCAATTCAATTATTCAAGAATTAAACTTAGGTTCTAGTTTTCTTAAATATCTAAAATCATCTCCCACATTTACATTAAAGGCAAGTGGCAAGGAATATGAGGTAATGGCGCTACTCAGCGAGTAAATACTTTCTGGATGTCTACCTACAACCTGAGCCTGTAATTCTGTATTATGTAAAAAGATGTAAAGAAATATAAATAATACAATGCAGGATAAAGTTGTTGTTATTGTCGGTGCTACTGGTGGTATTGGTTCAGCTTTAACACAAAAACTTGCGCCTACCGGAGTTCGGTTGGTACTGGCTGCCAGAGATGCGGTGCGTTTAACGACACTGGCTGCTGATTTACCAGGACAAGTTTTGACTGTTCCCACCGATATTACTGACCCCAAACAGGTAGATAGTTTGATAGAAAAGACCATCGCTGAGTTTGGTCAAATTGATATTTTAGTGAATGCAGCTGGTGCTGGTATACTCAAGCCCTACAACAGCCTAGAACCTGCTGATTTAGACAAGATGTTAGATGTCAACTTAAAAGGTAGCTTTTACACCACTCAGGCGGCTGCTGAAGAAATGCAAAAGCGCAAGTCTGGCCACATCTGTAATGTAGTAGGAATTCTGGGCAAGCATTCAATGGGGATGGCAGCGGCTTATTCGGCTTCTAAGTTTGGTGTTGTCGGTTTTAGCAAGTGCATGGCAGAAGAACTCAAGCGTTTTGGTATCAAGTTCACGCTATTCTACTTTGGTGGGGTAGATTCTCCTTTTTGGGATAATGTCAACCTAAAAGTAGACCGGAAAAAAATGCTCAGTCCTGAAACTGCTGCCAATGCGATTTTCTTTGCTCTTTCTGCCGAACCGCAAGCTGTACCAATGGAAATTAACATTCAACCTGATAGTCATTTATTCTTTTAGAGTGGGAGTACGCTTACATAATTCTTGCTTAGGAAAGAAGTGAAAATCTAGCAAAAAAGGCAAAATTTACAGATATATAAACTGTTATGCTGGATTTTCAATATCTATGAAAATTGATCGCGTTCATTTCTATGTAGAAGACGCCAAAGTGTGGCGAGATTGGTTTGTACGCCATCTTGGTTTTCAAGCAGTAACCGATCGCAGCAGTTCATTTCACACTTGTACAGAAGTGGTGAAAAATGGTAGTGTCTGCTTTTTTCTATCTTCACCCCTGTTGCCTACAAGTCCAGTAGCTGAATTTCTGCGTCAATATCCACCTGGTGTGGCAGATGTCGCTTTTGTTGTCGAAGATGTCGAAGGCGCGATCGCACTAGCTCAAAAACACGGTGCTACAATCCTACAACCCATCCAGGAACGCCAAGAAGGTACGGAATTCATCAAATGTGGCAAAATTGCCGCCTGGGGTGGACTGACTCATACATTAATAGAAAGGTCATTGGTCATTTGTCCGTCGTCATTTGTAACTAACACAAATGACAAAGAACAAATAACAAATGACAACACTTTTACCGCCATAGATCACATAGTGTTAAACGTGGAAGTTGGTGAATTGGATCGTGCTGTGGCTTGGTACGAAAAAATTCTAGATTTTCAACCCCAGCAGGCATTTAAAATTAAAACCAATCGCTCTGCTTTACACAGCCAGGTGATGGTTTCGCGCAACGGTAACGTCCAATTGCCAATTAATGAACCTGCTTCCAAGAATTCTCAAATTCAGGAATTTTTAGATGTCAATCGGGGGCCAGGAATTCAACATATTGCCTTGCGGACGACTAATCTTGTGGATGCGATCGCTAAATTTCGTGCCAGTGGTTTATCCTTACTCTCGGTTCCCCAAACCTACTACTCGCAACTAAAACAGCGACCAGGACTTACACTATCACCCTTAGAGTTAGAAGCGATCGCTCAACAAGAAATTCTCGTAGACTGGCAAGAATATACTTCTTTAGAGGAAGGAAATGCTGCACCTTTATTACTACAAATTTTCACCCAGCCCATTTTTGAACAGCCGACATTTTTCTTTGAGTTTATAGAACGCCGTTTCCAAGCTCAAGGTTTTGGCGAAGGTAACTTTCGCGCCTTATTTGAAGCTATTGAAAGCGAACAAATTAAACGCGGTACGCTGCAATGATGTCTGAGTACAAAATATCAATTCAAATTAGCTAAACTTGATAGTCTCCAAAAATAGCCATACATCTGAGATAATCTTAATAAAAATTAACATTTTCCGCCGATGCTAAGACTGATTACTGACTTCGACGGCCCAATTATTGATGTTTCCGAACGGTACTACCGCGTTTATCAATTCTGTTTAGATAAAACCCGTCGCCCAGATCAAGTAGTGCAAGAACTTCCGAAAGCGGAATTTTGGCAGTTAAAGCGATCGCGTGTTCCTGAAAAACAAATCGCCTTAAATTCCGGGTTAGACGAAGCCCAAGCTCAAGAATTCGCCCAATTGCGGCGGCAAACAGTGCATACAGAAGCTTATTTTAACTATGACACTCTCGCACCAGGTGCTGTGGATGCACTGTTAAAAATTCAACAAGCTGGAATTGATTTAGCAGTTATGACGATGCGCCGAGTTCGAGAACTAGATTATGCCTTTAAAAAACATGATTTAGGCAAATTTTTCCCGGAAAATCGTTGTTACTGTCTGAGTAACGACTACGTTAAAACTCGCGATATTGAAGATAAGCCCTTGTTAATGGCTAGGGCATTAAAAGAACTCCCTCCGGCTGCTGATACCTGGATGGTGGGAGATACGGAAGCCGACATCACCGCTGCGAAAAATTATGGAATTAAGGTGATGGCTGTGGAATCTGGGATTCGCGATCGCACCCAACTAGAACTTTACCACCCCGACTTAATTGTTCAGGATTTCAGCACTGCTGTAGATATAGTTCTAAAACCTAAACACCTTGTCTAAAAGGCTCTGTACCGAATGGCACTAAGAAAAGCCCAAAGACTTATTGTATTCTGGTTCCCAGCCTGGAGGCTGGGAACGAGTTCCGAGAGGCTCTGCCTCTTGTCAAGAAAGAGGAGGCGGAGCCTCCGAGAATGGTTTCCCAGCCTGGAAGTTGGAACAAGCGCTGTATCTTAACTTAGTGCCATTCGGCTCTGTACCTGCAACAGATTCAATAAATCAGAAATTCAGGTTGCAAATTAAAATAGGAGTCAGAATAGCTATTCTGACTCCTGACTTTTTTATCTTAGAAGAACACACATAAACCATGTCTTCTTTATACAAACCTGCTTACGGCAGTGGTTTAACGTAGAAAACTACTAACTAACCACAACAATATAAACGTCACTACAGTAGAGAACTGATTTGTTTCCAGACTGATAAATGATATTTGTGGTAAGAGCCAGCTAGCAACTAGTCCCCCAACGATTAGGCCAATTATTAAACTGACCAGGGTGAACAAAACTGCTCGGCCAAATTTGCCTTCCTTGCGATTGAGAAAGTAAATACTAGTGCCTACGCCAACCACCAATGCTAACTGCAAAACCTGATCGCCCCCCTCTGGATAGAACAGGCTAATAGAACTCAAACCGAGAAACCAAGCTCCCGGTAAGAGTATATCCGCAGGCGCTGGTTGATCCAGCATCCGTTGCAGCCATGCGGGTGACTGCTCGCGAGGGGTTGGACTTTCTTTAGGAGGTGATTGCACTCGCAACTCTGGAAACCGTATCCGCTCAGGGACTTTGATTTTACCTTCCTGGCGCATCCGTAAGCGATCCATTAAAATCGCATCGTAAGCCGCCTCAATTACTTCTAAATGCTTGGCATCGCCATTATGTTGCTCGAATAGGCGATTACGAGCATCCTGAATTTCATCGAAGCTAGCCTCTTCTGATACCCCAAGTTTTTCGTAGGGATTTTGATCGCTCATGGGAGTTTGTTACTTCAGCCTCAATCAGCGGCAGTCTTTTATCGAAAAAAAACAGCTTTAGGTTTTATTTTGATCGAAACTAAAGTCTCGATCTATTTATATGCCCTACCAGGATAGTAGCACGGGTTAGTTTGATCGACTTTGTAATTTCAACTATAGTCACTTTAACATATCGCTATAACTCCGTGTATACCCTCATGTCGTTGTCTAATTCTGGCTCTAATCTAGAATTTGAACGGAGAGTACCTAAAAGTCATGGTTTTTATGAAAAAATCAACTTTAATGTTTCAAATTTGGCAACTTACTGTGCCCTAAAATAATTTTTTTTAATTATACTGAATAATCGCTTGTGGTATATATCCACATATCGATTTAAAATTGAAACGTTTTAAGTTACCACCTAACTGGGATCGAGAAGGTGTCTTGCTATCAAGAACGGTTGCAGTTAAAGTCAGAGCGCTTATATACTGTTGGCTAACAGAAGTTTCGCCTTCTCATTGCCCACAATCCTGATTAGAGTATTTATTTTTGAGCGATCGGGATTGTTATACCGTAGCCATGTAGATTCTTAGTTAGTCCTAAAGTGGCAACTGCGTTTTTACGCAATTCTCTTGTTAATCTTACGAATTTTTGTGCAAAGTAATGGTCATGGCTCCCGCCAAGATTCTTGTAGTTGACGACGACCCTGCGGTTCGGAATTTAATCCAACGCTTTTTGATTAAACAGAACTATCAGGTGGAGGCTGCCGAAGACGGAAAGACAGCCTTAAATCTATTTGAGCAATTTAACCCTGATTTGGTGATTCTAGATGTGAATTTACCAGATGTCACAGGGTTTAACCTCTGCCAAGAGATGCAAAGTCGCAATGGTGTTTTTGTTTTGATGTTGACTAGCCGTGCTGACGAAGCTGATAAAATTCGCGGCTTTGCTAAAGGTGCTGACGACTATCTCACCAAGCCTTTTGGACTAGGAGAGCTAGAAGTCAGAGTTGGAGCCATTTTGAGGCGTCAGCGAGTGATAACTACGGCCGAGCAGAAACGCTTGGTATTTGAAAAACTTATGATCGATCCAGTGCGACGGGAGGTAGCACTTAATAACCAAGCAGTACCTTTAACTGCTCTAGAATTTGACTTGTTACATTTTTTAGCTAGTCATCCAGGTCGAGTTTGGCGGCGGGCGGAGCTAATCCAAGAGGTGTGGGATTATGAATATGTCGGCGACCAGCGGGTTGTAGATGTTCATATCGGCCAAATTCGCAAGAAGATTGAAATTGATGCTAGTCAACCAGCATTAATTCAAACTGTACGTGGCGTAGGCTATAAATTTGAATCTCCTGCTCATCCCCAGCATTTGGAAGCCAAGTCCTAAGTTTATAGTCTAGAGTTTTTTAACTCTTGACTGTTGACTCTTGGGGTAGTGGTTGATGAATTTTCTTGGTTTTAGTAACAGACAAATTTAGATAATCAAAATAAGTAGATATTCCTCAAATACACGCCAAACAGTGATTTGAGATATTTATTTATCTATCTATTTAAGATAGTGGACAGGGGAGAGAGTCCACTGGAAAATATTTCTTGGTATGTTACCGTTTTGGTAGATATAACGGTGCTGACATTAGAGTTCATAAGGCAGAGAGCTGTGCATTGGTGTCAACTTCAGCTAAAGTCCCCTTAAAACCACGTTTCTAGCCTCTGTCTGGAAATACTGCTGATTGGGCTGCTGCTGTAAGCTAGGGAGGCGGCAGTCTCACAACAGGTATCCCAGTCGGAGACTGAGAACAAAGGTAAATTCCGCTTTATTACCAACTAATTTTGGCAATAAGCAATAATAAGAGAAACTATTAGAACTTTTTTATGGATCGGAATCTACCGATCTTTTTTATTTTAATATTGCCGATCGCTATTAGCTTAAGATCCCGTTAATGGGGCACGGTATGCCGTGCCCCATTAATAGGGGAATAACGCCCTTCATACCAGTACCTATGGGGTGTCTAGTAAATTAGCTGTTGCTGGTGAGTCGGTACAGGGCATTTCTACTGAGGAGTGGTGGAACAAAGTTTCCAGATAGACTCGAGCAGCACGGCGATCGCTATCTCCATTTTGGAGTAAAAACAATGATAGTGCCGCCGTCAATACTCTGTTTTCATCCCAATCGGGATGGGTTTCTAAGTAGTTTTTTAAGGATTCGTGGAGTGTTTCAGGAATTTCTGTAAAGATGCTAACCGTTGATTTCATGAGATTTTCCTCCTATGAGGATAATCAAGAGGGACAAGTTGCTTGCGGTAAAGCGGTTTAGGGCTTTACACGCTCTTTCGCTATCCCGACAATCTGCACTTACATCTAATGGTAATATATTTTACACATTTGACAGCAGTGGTTGAACAGGATTATAAAAGCAAGCCGCATCATTGTGCGCCAAGAGGGGGTGGGTTTGTCAATGCTGCGAAATGTTAAAAACGATTGTATAAAAAATAAATACGAACGAAAGAATAAGGGTTTAAGCCAACTTTTTGTTACTTTACTTCATAAAAACTCAGTCCTTAAACTTCTTTCCTACTTGTAATCAACAATCCCCAGTAAGACAGCAAGAAGCTTATTAGCTCGTATAGCACCTGTGGAAAACTGCTAAAATCCCTGTGGAAACCCTGTGGAATGAGTGAGGAAAATAGTAGCCAATGATAAGAATTACAAAAATGTCATCAAATTATGACATTTAAGCTCATGAAATTAGCTTCTCAATCGCAGTTATCATCGTGGTTGCCTTCGATACATCCCCAGGTCTGGATTTTCGCAATTGGGAGATTTCTCTCGGAAGTTGGTAGTGGCTTTACCCTGTTTTATGCGCCCATCTTTTTTGTTAATCAACTTGGTTTATCTGCAACTAGTGTTGGGGTAGCCTTGGGTAGCGCCTCGATTTCCGGCATTGTAGGGCGGATTGCGGGTGGTTCTTTGGCTGATTCTGAATATTGGGGACGCCGCCGGACTTTGTTGCTAGCGACGGCGATTTCAGCAATTGCTTCTCTAGTTTTAGCTACAACCAATAATTTCACTTCTTTGGTAATCGGTAGCTTGATTAGCGGTTTAGGGATAGGTTTCTATTGGCCGGCGGCTGAAGCTGTGGTTGCTGACGCTAGCCAAATTGACAATCGCCGGGAAACTTTTGCGATCGCTCGACTAGCTGATAATCTGGGGTTAGCGATCGGAATTCTGCTGGCTGGGTTTTTGATCGCGATCGTTGGGAATTATCGATGGCTATTTATCATTGATGCCATCTCTTTTATGCTATTTTTTGGGGTTGTCTATGTAGGGATTAGTGAAACTGAACAACAGCAGATAGAAGAATCTGAAAAGACAGAAATTTTTGCTTCTTGGATGGCAGTATTAAAAGATTGGCGTTTCTTAGTCTACATCGCAGTTAATATATTTTTCACAATCTATATTTCTCAAATCCACAGCACCCTGCCGCTTTACTTCAAAAACTTTGTATTTGTCGAAGGTACTGCCAAGGGATTTACTGAAACTACCATTAGCGGACTATTTGCTTGGCATCTAGTGTTCGCAATTATTTGTCAGTTGCCTGTCACCAGCATTTTAAAACGCTGCTCTCACACACTTGCGCTTACTGTTTCCGCCATTTTCTGGGCAATTGGTTTCGGACTGATTTGGGTAAGCGGCACTGCCCCATCTCATCAACTAGTTTGGGTAACATTGGCATTGGGAGTATTTGCTGTGGCGATTGTTTCTTATACCCCATCTGCTGCCTCTTTAGTGACTGAGTTAGCCCCGGAAAATCAACGCGGCGTATATTTCTCCATCAACGCTTTATGCTGGGCTATTGGCTCTTTTATTGGTCATCCCTTGGGTGGATGGGCATTAGATCGACCACAAATTATTACTAATAGTTACTGGCTAGCCTTCATCTTGAGTATAGCGATCGCTGTGGTAATTTTACAGTATCTCAATCGAATTTTGGCTGAGTAACATAACTCCCCACGGTAAGATGACTTGTTTTTTACTCTATTGACGACGTTCTTGGAGCTTGCGATATACCGATTTTAAATCCACTTGATGGTGAGCTAAGGCAACCAAAGTATGATATAGCAAATCAGCCACTTCACCTGCGATCGCATCTGCTTCATCATCCTTAAAAGCCATTACCACCTCAGCAGTTTCTTCACCAATCTTTTTTAAAATTTTATTATCGCCACCTGCGAATAGTTTACAAGTGTAAGAACTTTCAGTAGGATGATCGCGGCGATCGCATATTATTTGAAACAATTGCGACAATGTATCACCTGGTGGTGAGACAATTTCCCCTTCGATTTGGTGAAAACAACTGCGCTCTCCAGTATGGCAGGCAACATCTCCTAATTGTTCTACCCCAATGAGCAGCGCATCACTATCACAGTCATAACGGATACTTTGCACTTTTTGGATATGCCCAGAAGTCGCCCCTTTGTGCCACAATTCTTGTCGAGAACGGCTCCAAAACCAAGTTTCTTCAGTTTCTAAAGTCTTTTGTAACGACTCCTGATTCATCCACGCCATCATCAGGACAGTACCATCTAGATAGTCTTGGACAATTGCAGGCACCAGACCCCGTTCATCGTAGCGAATTTTATCAACCGGAATGGTGTAATGCAGCGATCGCGAATCGTTAGAAGACATACCAGCTAGTTTGCTCTAATGAGAATAATTTATGGATTCACGATACCATTCAGCATAGGGCAGCTGATATGTTTTTTTTGAATTAAATATCTCAAGTCTTCATTGGACTTGCATAACATAATGTTATTTTTTTGGTTCCGCTAATTTTATAGGATAGAAATTCTAAGCAGTGTTTGACCCTATTCTAAGATAGACCGTTTTATTGCCCACTGTTAGGAGAGAACTTTGGTAAATACCACAATTAAAACAACAAAATCACAAGAAGTCTTCGCCGCTGCTCAAAACCTCATGCCCGGAGGAGTCAGTTCTCCAGTTCGTGCCTTTAAATCTGTGGGCGGACAACCCATCGTTTTCGATCGTGTCAAAGGCGCGTATATTTGGGATGTAGATGGCAATAAATACATAGACTATGTAGGCACTTGGGGCCCAGCTATTTGTGGTCATGCTCATCCAGAAGTAATTGCAGCGTTGCATGAAGCTTTAGAAAAAGGCACCAGTTTCGGCGCTCCCTCAGTCCTAGAAAATGTTTTGGCAGAAATGGTCATCGATGCCGTTCCTAGCATCGAAATGGTCAGATTTGTCAACTCTGGAACTGAAGCCTGTATGGGAGTTTTGCGGCTGATGCGGGCTTTCACCAACCGGGAGAAAATCATCAAGTTTGAAGGTTGCTACCACGGACACGCCGATGCGTTTCTAGTAAAGGCAGGTTCTGGTGTTGCCACACTTGGTTTGCCAGACTCACCGGGAGTACCTAAATTAGCAACTAGCACTACTCTAACTGCACCTTTCAATGACCTAGAAGCAGTCAAAGCTTTATTTGAAGAAAACCGCGACGAGATTGCCGGTGTCATTCTTGAGCCAGTCGTCGGCAATGCTGGATTTATCGCACCTGATGCTGGCTTCCTAGAAGGGTTACGGGAACTAACTCACGAATATGGAGCGTTATTGGTATTTGACGAAGTGATGACAGGCTTCCGCATTGCTTACGGTGGCGCTCAAGAAAAATTTGGCGTCACTCCCGATTTAACAACCTTGGGTAAGGTGATTGGTGGTGGTTTGCCAGTAGGGGCTTATGGTGGTCGCCGAGATATTATGTCAATGGTTGCGCCCGCCGGCCCCGTATATCAAGCTGGGACTCTTTCTGGTAATCCCTTGGCGATGACTGCTGGGATTAAGACTTTAGAATTGCTGCAAAAGCCAGGTACTTACGAGTCTCTTGAGCGAATTACTAAAAAGCTAGCAGATGGTTTGCTGCAAATTGCCAAAGAAACTGGTCATGCAGCTTGCGGGGGTCAAATCAGCGCCATGTTCGGCTTATTTTTTACCGCCGGCCCAGTTCATAACTACGAAGATGCGAAAAAGTCTGATACAGCCAAATTCGGACGCTTCCATCGTGGGATGTTAGAGCGCGGTGTTTACTTAGCACCTTCTCAATTTGAAGCTGGGTTTACATCTTTTGCTCATACTGAAGAAGACATAGAGCAGACTTTAACTGTTGCACGGGATGTAATGTCTAGCCTGTAACCTTTTAAGGGTAAGGGATTTCCAAATAAAAAGTATCCTGTTATCTCTTGTTGTGGGGTAGGCATCTTATCCCACAAAATGGATGATTTATAGGAAGTCCCTTTTTTGAGGCAAAAACAAGCGTGCAGAATTTTCGGACTCACTCTAAAGCATTATTTGCAGAATTTTCAGCAGTTAATGGTGTTCAATCTTCTGACGCTGCTGGGGATAAAAGAAATTTTTTAACAGGTTTGCTCTCTACCGTCATTACTCAAGAAAGGTCACATCTTCGTCATCATTTCGCAATGGCTTCGTCAAGAGAATATGCAATATTTAGCCTACATTAAGATTCATAGTTAATGAGGCAAGATTAATAAATTACAGGGGGCTAAGTCTCTGGCAACTAAGAAGTGTTAAGTTTTATGGCTCTTGTTTGGATCTCCGTTGCAAAACTTAACTTAATTACAAATTATTTTACTTGCCTTTTGCAGTTCTCGAAATTCCCCTCATACCCCATAGATTACAAAAATTAATGCGTAAGAAGGTTCTCACCTTTGTGGTGAGGATTTTGCTTATAGATATTAGATTATTCATCGGGTAAGGTATTTTTTCAGAGTCAGGGTTGGAGCTAACTTAAAAAAATATACCAGTCATAACTGTAGCTTGTATGGCAAGGCTTACAGGGTAGAAAAAGCTGCCATAAGTATTGTGAAAAAAAGATGGTTCGACCTTGAGGAGCTATGAAGTGGACGACAATAAGTCATTTTTTGGTCTGCAAAAAATATTAGTTACGTTGCTTGTCTTGAGTGGGAGTGTGAGTGTGAGTGTCAGCACGATGATGCTTATTAAGTCAAGCTCCTCTAATGCTCAAAGTACAGAGAATATAAATGTAAACAATCAACCAAGCAAAGTTGGAATTCAGCAGCAAATTGAAGAACTAAAAGCGACGATGCTTAGAAGTTGGCAGCAGCAAGTGCAAACAAAAGGTTTTTCATATACTGTGCCACAGCGTTTTCAAGGGGCAGTAGTTGATGCGGCAAAATTGACTCCCGAACAAAAAGTAATTGCGCTCACCTTTGATGATGGGCCATGGCCTGAAAGTACCGGGCAAGTACTAGATATTCTCAAAAAAAATCAGATTAAAGGGACATTTTTTCTGATTGGGCAAAACGTGAAGAATTATCCAGGCTTAGTGAAGCGGGAGATTGCTGAGGGTCACGTAATTGGTAATCACACTTGGCATCATTGGTATCAATTCTTAAATCCACAAGCAGCTGCCTATGAAATTGACCACACAGCAGACTTGATTTATCAAGTGACAGGGATTAAAACAAATTTATTTCGACCACCAGGGGGAATCATGCACAATGGAGTGGCTAGTTACGCTAGAAATAGCAAATATGCCATCATTCGCTGGTCATCTGACTCTGTAGACTACTCACGTCCTGCTGTACCAAAATTAATTAATAATGTGTTTAGGAGGGCCAAGCCAGGTGGAATTGTGCTAATGCATGATGGTGGTGGTAATCGCTCTAAAACGGTGCAAGCTTTACCAGAAATTATTGCCAACTTTCGGAAACAGGGCTATAGGTTTGTTACTATTCCTGAACTTTTAGAAATGCAAGATAAAGATCAAAAATTAACTGCAAACAAAAAAACCGTCCAAAACTAACATCTGAACGGAATTTTAACGTATTAATACTTTATGCCAATCAAGTTATGTTGCCAGTTGTGCTGATACCTTACAACTACAAGTCAGGAGGTAAAATCACCTGATCGATTGCGTGGATTACGCCGTTACTACCTGTGATATCTGCCTGTGTTACTTTAGCATCATTGACAGTTACACCGGTAGCAGGATCGACTTTAACGTTGATTGCGCCACCTTCGAGGCTTTTAACTTCGCCAGATTTTAAATCAGTAGACAATACCTTACCAGCCACCACATGGTAAGTTAAAATCTTGAGCAAAACTTCTTTGTTGTCTGGCTTTAATAATTCTTGCAAAGCATCTGCTGGCAACTTAGCAAAAGCTGCATCTGTGGGTGCAAAAATAGTTAAGTTATCTTTGCCTTGCAAAGCTGCGCTTAATCCAGCTGCTTTCAAAGCTTTGGTCAACGTGGTAAAGGAAGCGTTTGACTCTGCTAAGGCTAACAAGTTTTTGCCTTGATTGCTACTTGCCCCTGGTTGTGGTGGAGTTGTAGTCGGTGTCTCAGTGGGTTGAGTACCTGGGGTGACGGGTGTAGGTTCACTAGGTGTAACACTACCACCACCACGGTTATAGGGAGGCTCGTTGAAAATACTTGGTTTGGGATTTAGAGTTGCACCACTTTTCTGTGCTACTGGTTTGCGCTTGGTATTGCCCTTTTCTATTTGAGAAACAGCTTCAGCAGGTGTGTATTGAGTGTTTGCTTGAAGGCGTTGACCTTGGTTATAAGGAGCTTCGTTGAAAATACTGGGGTTAGGATTTAGTACCTCTTTCGCATCAGATGGTAAAGTAATGAGGACGCTGAAACTAGTAAATCCTGCTATGCCTGCCAACGCGGTCAGAAATTTGCTGTAATTTGTCTTCATAAATTTTGTTTTTCTTTTTGTCCACACATTACATAAAGATTTATAACATTTTGCTATGCACAAAATCTAACTCAAGAGGGAAGTAAGATTTTTCTCTAGAATAGTTTGTGCTAGTGAAGTAAGATATTTAACCTCGATTCACGCTATTAGGTATGAAATATATCTACCATATATTTCATGTAAATTGAGCAAATTTTCTCCATCACACGAAAATTAAAAAATCCCACTCGGTGTAACATAAATTCTCATAAAGTGTGAAACTCTTACCTCTACAATTTTTTATGAGTTACAATTAGCTCCGCGGAAAGATTCTACTTAAAAGATAATTTATATACAAAGTTGTACGTAAATTAATAATTGGTTAATAAATTCTAAATTACATAGAGAAGAAGGCTATATTTCAGAATTAACCATTAGACCTCTTGCATAAATCAAAAATAAGAAAGAACCCCACCCCGCCAAAGCTACGCTTTGTCTCCCCTCCCCGCAAGCCTACGGTGTATACACAAGTCTTTGAGAGTTGCCTCACAACGTTTAGATCCCCCCTAACCCCCCTTAAAAAAGGGGGAACTAGAGTCAAAGTCCC